>DATBCZ010000001.1:0-2451 GCA_036270175.1 Steroidobacteraceae bacterium
CGGCGTCGTCGGCGAGCAGCCCCACTTGCAGCCCGGGCAAGGCTTCCGCTACTCGAGCGGTGCAGTGCTCGAAACACCGGTCGGTGCCATGCAGGGCAGCTACGAAATGATCGACGACGAAGGCCAGCGCTTCGACGCGCCAATCCAACCTTTCCGGCTAGCCATGCCGGGAATCCTGCAGTGAGCCGCTATGCGATCGGCGACGTGCAAGGCTGTTATGCTGAATTACGTGCGCTCATCGCGCAGCTGAAGTTTTCAGCCGACCGCGACCAGGTCTGGTTCGTCGGCGATCTCGTCAACCGTGGTCCGCAGTCTCTGGAAGTCCTGAGATTCGTGCGCTCATTAGGCGATAACGCGGTCACCGTACTTGGCAACCACGATCTGCATCTTCTCGCTGTGGCCTGCGGCAGCCATCGCAAACGCAAATCCGACACTCTCGATGCGATCTTCGCCGCTCCCGATCGGGACGAGCTCCTCGGGTGGCTGATTTCCAGGCCACTGGCCCACCACGACGGCGGCGACCTCATGGTGCATGCGGGACTGGTGCCGCAGTGGACTGTTGGAATGGCAGTTGCTCTCGCGCGCGAGGTTGAATCGGCCTTGCGCACCGATCCCCGTGCCCTGTTTGAAAACATGTACGGCGACGAGCCGCGCCGTTGGAGCGAATCGCTCGACGGCGTGGAGCGGCTCCGCTTTGCCATCAACGTCCTCACACGCCTTCGGGTTTGCACCAGCGACGGCGAAGTCGACCTCAAGATGAAAGGCAAACCGCCGAAGGGGCACGCGACGCTACGGCCGTGGTTTGAAATCGAAACCCGCCTGAGCGCCGACACCCGTGTGGTGTTTGGTCACTGGTCCGCGCTGGGACTGGTGCTCCGCAAAGATGTCGCGGGCCTGGACTCGGGTTGTGTCTGGGGCGGTGCGCTCACGGCACTCGATCTGGATACCGAGCGCCCCCCGATTACCGTTTCGTGCGCGGGATATCAGTCGCCGGATTCGGAATGACTACGAGGCCGGCATCACCATCGGTCCCCACGACACGACAATCTGCGGTGTCTTCATAGTGTAGGTTCTCGGCGACAGCTCGAGCACGATCGGCTTCGTGCCCGCGGTCGTCACCGGCAACACGACGCGCTGGTTAGCGCGAATCTCCAGCTCTCCAACGGAGCCGGGCATCACCTTTAGCGCGATCCGCACGGGCCACATCGTGTGCTCACGCGGCTTCAGCGTGACGCTGCCAGAGCCACTGGCGCCCTGCAGATCTACAACAAGGGTGTTTCGCATCCAGTACTGCGGAAACGAGGCGGAGGCGCCCGCATCACCCGTCTCGTCGAGCTCGTGGACTTCAGGCGGCGGCGGTGGCGGCTTACGGTGCCACGGCCAATGCAGATGGCTACAACCGGCCAGAAGCGTAGCCAGCGCAACGGCGCCGGCAGCCAACCCCCAGCGTGCCGCTCCACGCGCACTCTTCTGCACACCCCTACGTGCGCTGTCGTATGCGCAGTTTTCGACCATTACCGTACTCCCGCGAGCCCCTTGGCAGCGCGTAACATACGCGAATGGCGTCCGGGACACACCGTATGGAACCGTTGCAATCTCTCAATTTCAAGCGCTGGATCGACGAGAATCGGCACCTGCTCAGGCCGCCTGTCGGCAACAAGCGGGTTTTTCAGGACGGCGACTTCGTCATCATGGTGGTCGGCGGTCCGAACGCCCGCAAGGACTACCACGTCGACCCTGGGCAGGAGTTTTTCTACCAGCTGGAAGGCGACATGGTGCTGAAGACCATCCAGGACGGGAAGCCCGTCGATGTGCCGATCCGCGCCGGCGAACTGCTCCTCCTGCCCGCGAACGTTCCACATTCACCGCAACGTTTCGCGAACACGGTCGGCCTCGTCGTCGAACGGCAACGCCGCCCCGGCGAGCGCGACGGCTTCCAGTGGTACTGCGAGAACTGCGGCAACCTGCTGTACGAAGAGTTCTTCGAGCTGAAGGACATCGAAACGCAGTTCCCACC
The DNA here is from genome assembly GCA_036270175.1 of Steroidobacteraceae bacterium. GTDB lineage: Bacteria > Pseudomonadota > Gammaproteobacteria > Steroidobacterales > Steroidobacteraceae > 13-2-20CM-66-19. The sequence goes on from DATBCZ010000001.1 coordinate 2,018, forward strand.
CCTGTTTGAGCGTTTCTACTCGAACCTCGCTCTACGCACCTGCTCACGCTGCGGCACCGTGATGGAGCGGAAGGGTTGAACGCACTGGCCAACGCCGCACCGATGAATGTCGGACTGATCGATTTCGGACACGGCGAGGTCCGCATCGATCTGAGCCGACCGATCAGCCTCGCGATCGAGCTCGATTTCTCGGACCGGCAGCCGCGTCACTTCGGCGCTCCGCAGGCGACCTCACGTCCCTTCGCGGTGCCTGGCTTCTCCGGCTCCGTAGAGCACGGCGCGAGTTGCAATTGCCAGACCCTCACGCTGATCCCCCATTGCAATGGAACTCATACCGAGTGCGTCGGACACCTGACACGCGAGCCGCTCGACGCACATCGAGTGGCGCCCCTGGGTTTTATTCCGGCCATGCTCGTCAGCATCGAGCCCGTCGA
>DATBCZ010000002.1:0-4678 GCA_036270175.1 Steroidobacteraceae bacterium
CACCCACTCCGTGCAGCTCCCGGGCGGGCAGGGCACGGCGTCTGGTGGGCAGCGCGAGTTCATCCCGGTGCTCGCCCGCGCCGCCGTGGCTTCGGGCATAGCGGGTCTCTTCATGGAAACCCACCCCGATCCCTCAAAGGCTCTCTCCGACGGCCCCAACGCGTGGCCCCTCGCGCGCATGGAACCGCTCCTGGAGACCCTCAAAGCGCTCGACCTGGCGGTCAAGGCCAAGCCTTTCGAGGAATCCTTGCTCTGACCGGGCGGCCTTGCGCTGAGGCCCCAGACCCCGCCCGCGAAACTCTCGCCCACTGTGCCGCGCCCGCCAGGCCGCCGACCGCCAGTGACGCATGCCGTCGGCACTGCGCGCCTTCATCGACATGGCCCGGGCGTCGGCCTAAACGCCTAGGTATTCCCCGCGCCGCCCATCTCGCGTCCGCGCACCGCCGCGTCCCGCCCAAGCCTCGGGCCCCCAACGGCGCGTCGCCCGCCGCTCTGCCCACCTGCGCCACCGCTTACGCGTTCCGATAGCCCCTCCGACGCCCATGAAGTATCTTTCTCAGCTCCTCTTCGCAAGCAGTAGGACCCACGCCCCATGAGCCGAATTGCCGCCATCCGCGGCCGCGAGATCATCGATTCCCGCGGCAATCCCACCGTCGAAGCCGACGTAATTCTCGACTCCGGCGTCCTGGGTCGGGCGGCCGTGCCCTCGGGCGCATCCACTGGGACTCGCGAGGCCGTCGAGCTGCGCGACGGCGATAAGAAACGCTACGGCGGTAAAGGCGTCCTCAAAGCGGTCGAGAACATCAACTCTGTTCTACAGCAGGCCCTCTTGGGTCACGACGTAGCCGACCAGGAAGGCATCGACAAGAAGATGATCGACCTCGATGGCACCGAGAATAAGGCGCGTCTCGGCGCCAACGCTCTCCTAGCCATTTCCCTCGCCGCGGCCCACGCCGCCGCCAACGATTCGCGTCAGCCCCTTTATCGCTACCTGGGTCACGCCATCGGCGACGCCCGGGAGCCGGTTATGCCGGTCCCGATGATGAACATCATCAACGGCGGCGCGCATGCCAACAACAGCCTCGACATCCAGGAGTTCATGATCCTCCCGGTCGGCGCTCCAAGCTTCCGCGAAGCCTTGCGCTACGGCGCCGAGGTGTTTCATACGCTGAAGAAGCTGCTGAATGAGCGCGACCTCTCGACCGGCGTTGGAGACGAGGGCGGCTACGCGCCGAACCTCGAGTCGAACGAAGAGGCACTCGGCATCATCCTGCAAGCTATCGACAAGGCGGGCTACAAGGCGGGCAAGGACATCTACCTCGGCCTCGATGTCGCGTCCTCCGAGTTCTTCAAGAACGGCCGCTATGAGCTCGAGTCCGAGAAGCGCGGCTTCTCTTCGGCGGAATTCACGCGCTATCTGGCGGATCTCGCCGGCAAGTACCCCATCATCACAATTGAAGACGGCATGGCGGAAGGTGACTGGAACGGCTGGGCGCTGCTCACCAAGGCGCTCGGCGAAAAGCTGCAACTCGTCGGCGACGACCTGTACGTGACAAACACGAAGATCCTCAAGGAAGGCATCGATAAGCACATCGCCAACGCCATCCTCATCAAGCCGAACCAGATCGGTACGCTCACGGAAACTCTCGCCGCGATCGAAATGGCCGACAAAGCGCACTACGCCTCGGTTGTGTCGCATCGCTCCGGTGAGACGGAAGACAGCACCATTGCCGACATCGCCGTCGCCACCGCAGCCACGCAGATCAAGACAGGCTCCCTGTCACGGTCGGACCGCATGGCCAAGTACAACCAGCTCCTTCGCATCGAAGCCGAGCTCGGAAAAGTACGTTACGCCGGGCGGGAGGCGTTTCCGGTCAAGATTTGAGGTCGGGCGCACACGTCGCGCCCTTCGCGCGCGGCGTGTGGTCTGTTAGGCTACCGTGCTCATGAAATGGCTCGCCACGGGCTTAGCACTCGTCATCCTCCTCCTGCAGTACCGGGTTTGGTTCTCCGAGGATGGTGTTCGCGAGCTGGATCGACTCCAGAAGTCCGTGGTCGCACAGCGCAATGAGAACCAGCAGCTCGAAGAGCGCAACCGGCAACTCGGCGCTGAAGTTCGCGACCTCAAGACCGGTCTCGATGCCCTCGAAGAGCGGGCGCGCAGCGATCTCGGCATGATTGCCTCGCACGAGACTTTCTATCAGGTCGTGCCGCCCACGGCTCCAGGCTCCCGATCCCCTGCACGGACAGTTGCCTCGCGCTGACGTGTCGCGCTCCGGACCCGATCCCACCCACCAATCCCGTTCCTTCACGGTCTCCAATGCGTTACTGGCTCGTCATGCCCGCCGCGGGCGTCGGTCGTAGATTCGGCAACACCAAACCGAAGCAATACGCCCCGTTGCAAGGTCGCACTGTCATTGAGTGGGCGCTTGCGCCGTTTCTGACGGACCCCAGTTGTGCCGGAATATCCATCTCACTCGCCGCCGACGATCCCTACTGGGGTGAAGTCGCGGAGCGACTCGCCAAGCTCCCGGGCCGCACTCCCGAACTCATCTTTGCGGGGGGAGGGGTCGAGCGAAGCCACTCCGTGCGGAAGGGTCTCGCTGCGCTGAGCTCGCGCGCACTCGCTGACGATTGGGTGCTCGTGCACGATGCCGCTCGGCCGTGCCTTTCCTCGAACGATCTCCAACACCTGCTGGACCGTCTCGCTAGCCATCGCGTCGGCGGGCTCTTAGCCACTCCCGCCGCCGATACACTGAAGCGCGCGAGCCTGGAGCACCCCGCAACCACCGCGCCGCGCCCGGCCCCTCAGCCCCGCGACACTGCAGGGCGCGACCCCGAAGTCGCCCAGACCGTCGACCGCGCCGGTCTGTGGCGCGCCCTGACCCCCCAGATGTTTCGTTACGAAATGCTCTGCGACGCGTTGGACCGCTCTCTCGCTACCAACCGCTTGCCGACCGATGAGGCACAAGCGTTGGAGTGGGCGGGCGAGCACCCCGTCCTAGTGCAGGGCTCGGCCGCGAACATCAAGATCACAAGTGCAGACGACCTGGTGCTCGCCGCGGCTTTGTTGAACGCGCGTGAGAGCACCCCCGTCGCCCGCTAGGAGTATTCGTCATGAGAATCGGATCAGGTACCGACGTACACGCATTTGGACCCGGCGATTTCGTAATGCTCGGTGGCGTGCGCATTCCTCACTCGCGTGGCGTTGTCGCGCACTCTGACGGAGACGTAGTACTGCATGCCCTGTGTGACGCCCTCCTGGGTGCCGCGGGCCTGGGCGACATAGGTCAGCACTTCAAAGATACCGACCCGCGATGGAAGGGCGCCGACAGTAAGGGATTCGTCCGCCACATCATCGAGTTGCTTCGCGCGCGCCATCTGCGTGTTGGAAACGCCGACGTCACCGTGCTCTCCGAAGCCCCGAAAGTAGGCCCCCACCGCGACGAGATCCGCCGTCAGATCGCCGACCTTCTCGAGGTCAGTACCGAATACGTCAATGTCAAAGCGACGACCACCGAACGCCTCGGCTTCCTCGGCCGTTCCGAAGGCATCGCCGCACAGGCCCTAGTTCTGCTGCTCGACGCATGAAGATCTGGTGCGCCATCCGGGTCCATGCCCACCCCGGCTCGACATTGCAGTCGCCGCATTCGCCGCGGCTCTAGGTTCGCCCCGTGGACCCACACTGGCTTAGCACCGCCCTCAACACTCCGCGTGCCCACGGCGCGCCCCTCGCTCGCGGCACCCTACGCACCCAACCCGAAGACTTCATCGTTGAAGAAGACCTCGGCTTCACCGCGTCAGGCGCGGGCCAGCACGTCCTCCTCAAAGTCCGCAAGCGAAACGCGAACACCCAATGGGTCGCGCGCGAGCTCGCCAAACTCTGCGGCTGTCACCCTCGCGACATCGGCTACGCCGGACTGAAAGACCGCCGCGCCATCGCCGTGCAATGGTTCACGGTCCCCAAGTCGAGCCTCTCCCTCGAGGCCTGGCGCGAAGTTCGCCACCCCGAATTCGACGTCCTCGAAGCCGACGCCCACTCACGCAAGCTTCCCCGCGGCGCGCTTGCCGGCAACCGCTTCATCATTCGCGTGCGCGATACCAACATCGGCGACACCGAACTCGCAACCCGCATAGCCGAAATAGGCCGCCTTGGCGTCCCAAACTACTTCGGCCCACAACGCTTCGGTCACGGTGGCGCAAACCTCGCCCGCATCGCCGACGGCCTGCGCGCACTACGCTCTCATGAGCGCGGCTTCGTGTTATCCGCAGCGCGCAGCCTAGTGTTTAACGCCGTCCTGGCGGCCCGAGTGCGCGATAGCAGCTGGGATCACCTTGAAGCCGGTGACGTCGCCAACCTGGACGGTCGCGGCAGCATCTTCCCCGTCGACGCTACGGATCAAACGTTGACCGAGCGTGCCGCTCAACTCGACATCCATCCAACAGGTCCGTTATGGGGCAGGGGCGACCCCGCCAGCAAGCAACGCATACTGGACCTGGAGACCCGCACCGCCGCCGACTTCCCGCAACCTTGCGCCCTGACCGCCGAAGCCGGTATGGACCAGGAGCGCCGCTCCCTCCGCCTTGCCGTCCGCGAGCTCAATTGGCAGCGCGACCCCGACGCCAATTCCCTCGTCATCCGTTTTCGCCTGACCCGCGGCAGTTTCGCCACCACCGT
>DATBCZ010000003.1:0-10187 GCA_036270175.1 Steroidobacteraceae bacterium
CCATTGCGGCAGTCCGGGCCCGTTGGGGTCGCCCGTGGCGGCAAACCGTGCCCACGTGCGCATCATCAACGCCGATAACCGTAAGTCGTCGGCAGCCGCAGTGGGGTGCTTGATAAAACTGGGTTGCTCGAGCGACCCGAATATGAACGGCAGCTCTTCAGAGTGTGTGGGCGGCAGCGCGCCCCCGTTCACGCTTCGCGTAAACACATAAGCGAAAGTCTTAGCCTCATGTTGCGAAGCGCCCCTTGCAATCCACCGTGCGCTTTCGACAAAGGTGGCGTCCCCAACGGCCGCGGACATTGCTGCGGAAGCGCCTTCTGCAGAAAACATCCTGCCTTCATCGGCGTTCACGCCGACGATCATGGGGACCGCGTTCGAGCGGCCCTTGGCAAACACCGCACGGGGTTGCTCTGGCAACAGGTAGCCGTCCACGATCGGTGCCGGAAAGTCCGTCAATCTCACGGTACCTTCGTCCGAACGCGGAAAGAAACTGCCATTGTGCGTCAGGAGCTCCGCGGCACTCAGCTGCCGAAGCGCAGCGATCTGTGGACTCACTGCGCTGCCGGCTTTTTCGGCGGTCGCGAGGCTCGCCAGGGGCGGTAGGGTCGGACTTTGAAGAATGGCCTGTTCAAACAGGCCATTGGCCAGGGGCGAGGTCATCAGAACGGCGATCGAAACCGCGCCTGCGGATTCACCGAATACCGTGATCCGGCCCGGGTCGCCGCCGAATGCCGCGATATTGGCTTTAACCCACTGCAGCGCCGCGATCTGATCCAGCAGCGCGTAGTTGCCTGAGGCGTGTTGGGGCGACTCCGCCGACAATTGGGGATGCGCCAGGAAGCCGAAGATTCCCACACGGTAGTTGAAGCCGACAACGACAACGCCCTCCCGGGCCAGCTTGGCGCCGTCATAGAGGGGATACGCGGACGAGCCGCCGACGAATGCGCCACCGTAGATGAAGACCATGACGGGGCGATGTGTTTTGCGGTAGTTCGGGGTCGTCCAAAGACTGATGGTGAGGCAATCCTCGCTGGCCTTTTGTCCCGTCGGAATGACGTATGGTGTCTGCATGCAGTCGTCGCCAAAGTGACTGGCGTCGCGATTCCCAGACCAGGGAGCGGGCGGCTGCGGCGGACGCCACCGCAGCCGGCCGATTGGCGGGGCTGCGTAAGGAATGCCTTTGAAGGCGACGATCCCGTCGCGGATTTCTGTGCTGGAAACTGCTCCCGCGGTGGTGCGGACGACGAGGCTCGCGATGGGTTCCGCCCATGCCAAACTAACCGCGAGCGCCAGGATCGACCCTGTGCCGATCGATGCCAGCCAGCGCATTGTTAGCCCATTCATGTAGTCGATCTTACGGTGCACTTGCGCCGGATGCGGGTGCCAGGGCATCCATGATCACCCGCTGGGCCGAATTCTCATCCAGGGTTAAACAGACAGCCACGTTCGGTGTGCCCGCGACCGGTCGCGTGTAGCCCCGTGCGTCAACTTCGACGCGCATGGACTTGAGCGGACATGCCGCGGGCTGCAACAGCCACACGACCGGGATGGCGTCAAACAACGTGGGTGTGATTTGCCCCCAACCGTTGAGAAGCCGCCACTGGTGATACAACAGCGCCAGGGCATCCGAGGCCGGCGATCCGTAGGCGAACAACCGATCGCGCCGGACCTCATCGAACTTGAGCTGCGTCGAGTCCAGGGGAAACATCCTGACCGGCACTCCGGACTCGAGCAGCAGTGTCAGTCCTCGGGGTGCCGAGGCGATGTTGTATTCAGCGTTGGGCCTGGCAATGGGAACCGCGCCCCCGAGGTTGTACCCCGCGTAGATCGAGCCCCCCATCAGCGCCACCTGCTTCAGCTTGTGAAGCGTATCCGGGGCCTGCTTTTGCAAGGCTTCGATGTTGCTGAGTGGGGCGAGGGCGATCAAGGTGATTTGCCCGGGACGGTGGTTGACCTGGTCCCGGATGAACTCGATCGCATCCGGCGGCGCAGTCCTGTCAGTCGCTCCCTCGGCCCACTTCTTTTGGGTGAAAGGTACATTGTTGGGTGTCTTGGGTCCTTGGGCGACTACCACGTCCTTGCGACCCAGGGTCGCTAACAAACGCCGCACCAGCAGCGTTCGGGTCCACGTGTCGCCCCAGGCGGTAGTGACGCCGATGACCTGAAGTCGGGGATCTTGAAGGGCGATCGCCAGAGCGAATGCATCGTCGATGTCGTCACCGACGTCCGTGTCGATGATGACGGGTTCGGGCACGGAGCTGGCCGCTACGGCGTGGTGCGCTGCCGCCAATGCCACGGCGAAGAGCAGGCCCGCCAGCTTCCCAGCCACGCCACTCACCCTCAGAATTTCACACTCACCTGGCCACCGATAATGCGCGGATCATTGATCATGCCGGTCGCGTTCTCAAAGTTGATGCCGCCGATCACCCGGATCTCGTTGGTACAGTTGCGGCAGAACGCGGCCACCTCGTACTTGCCCTGGTCCCAGATGTAGCCCATGCGCAACCCGCCCTGGAACAGCGGTGCGCCGATGAATTCCTTTTCCTCGTCGAGGAAGAAGTTGATCGCACTTCGATAGGACATGTCGGTGTAGAAGTAGAGCTCTCCCGGCCCGACCTGGTGTCCATAACGCAGCGAGAAGTCACCGGTGAATCTCGGGGCCTGCGGCAATGGATTTCCGTTGATTTCCGCGAGTCCGAGGGAGTTCAGCGGGTTCAAAGGCGTGCACGCCGCACCCGGTCCCCAGTTGAAGCAGGGGGCCACGGCGAGCCCCTGATCCTCGATGCGCGTGTAGTTGTAGCTGGCGCTCACATTCACGAGCAGGTTCTGCAGGGGATGGACCTCGAAGTCCAGTTCCGCGCCCTTGCCGATGGTGTGGTCCGCGTTCAGCAGCTGCGTGACATTGGCAGCGCCGCCGACCGCGGTCAGCTGTTGGTGGCTGACATTGAAGTAGTAGATGTCAAAGGCGATCGAGGCGCGGCGCTCGAACATCTCCGCCTTGATGCCGGTTTCATACGAGATGTTGTCCTCGGACCGGGCGATCTGCACGGGCAGCGGCGGCGGACCGGCTGAGGGCGCACCGAAGCTGGGTGCACGGAATCCGGTCGCAATCCGCGCATACAGGTTGACGTTCGGAGCGAGCTGATAGGTCGGACTGAAGTCCCAGTTCACCCTCGAGGCGCGTGCGGAGGCGGACTCAGGCGGTGGCAGCCCCCCCGCCACATTCGTATACGGCACGGAGAATGTTTTGTGATCCTCGGTAAAGCGCAGGCCCGCCCGAACCTTCAGCGCGCTCGTAAAGGTGTATTCGAGCGACCCGAAGATGGCCTCGGCATCGTTCTTCTGGCGCGAGATCGTGGTGTCGGTGAGCGCCAGGGTGTTGTAGGCATAATCGTTGCCGATGGCTTCGACATTCTCGTCGAACAGAAAAATACCGGCCTGGCCCTGCAGCGGTCCGCTCGCATTGGAGACCATGCGGAACTCCTGCGTCAGCTGGTAGTGGCTGGCGATGCCACCACCGGTCTCGACAGGGAAGGGGATGAATCCCGGCCCGGAGGGTAGCGGGGACCCGCTGAATACGCCGGGTCCAAAGCCGCCATCGATGTCGCCGATCGTCAGGTAATGTCGGATCGATTCATAGCCGGTGATCGACTGATAAGTGAACTCGGGCGTGTTCCAGGTCAGATGGGCGTTGGCACCCAGGCTGGTGTACGACTGGCCGTTATAGCCGTCGGTGTAGATCGTCGCTGGATTGAAGCCCGGCACGATGTCGTTGCTGCCCAATTGGATCATGTTGGCGCGAAACAGTCGCGCGGAGCCATCGAGCGTGCGCCCATGCACGTTGAACAAGGCGCTGAAGTTATCGGAGGGCTTGTAGAGTAATTGCAGCCGGGCCGCCCAATCGTCATAGCCTTCCAGGTGCTGGTCCCCCGGTGGAGCGTTCGGTGCGTTGACCCAGTTATCCCGGTGTTGACCTTGGGTCGAGGCGCGAAAGGCCATGGTGTCGTTGATCGGGATATTGACCACACCGTCGAAATCGGCGGTGTTGTAAGTGCCATCGGAGACGCTGGCCGAGCCCGAGAACTGACCGATCACGGGCTTCGCGGATTCGAGCTTCACCACGCCGGCCGGGGAATTGCGTCCGAACAGGGTGCCCTGGGGGCCGCGCAGCACCTCGACGTCAGCCTGGTCGAAAATGGGGAAGCCTTTCAGCGCCGGATTTTCCTGCACGATGTCGTCGTACACGAGCGAGACCGGCTGCGAGGCGAACGAATTGAAGTCGGTGTTGCCGTAGCCGCGGATATAAAAGCGCGGAAAGGTGCGTCCGTTCGAGGATTCGATGTTCAGGCTCGGCACGGTGAACGCGAGCTGACGGATGTCCTGGCCCGCGGTGCCGATCACTTCGAGCGCCGCACCGCTCAAGACCGATGTGGAGACGGGAATATCGAGGAGTCTTTCCTCGCGGCGCGTCGCCGTAACAATGACTTCTGTGATGTTGCCAGCGTCCTCCGCATCGGCGGGCGTGTTGTTCGCCGCATGCGTCACGCCCGGTGCCGCCAGTATGGCGGCGACGGAGGCTGCAACGAATGTGACCCCTGGATATGCCTTGGTGACTTTCAACGCGAGCTCCCCATTTCTTGTTGCCCAGCGGCGCTAGCTTGCCTCAGCCGGGTAAGTCCGTTGACCGGTACGAGATGTCCCCCCTCGTTGCATCCAGCTAGTAAAACGTTACACTAGAGCCGATGAAACGTTACACCACGTTCCGCGGCCTTGTAAAGGACTACTCGGGATGGTGACGGTAAAGGACATTGCCGCGGCTGTTGGTGTGTCGATCGCCACGGTTTCGAACGTTCTCAACGAGCGGCCCAATGTGGGCGCGGCAACCCGCCGCAAGGTGCTCGAGGTCGCGCGCCGGCTCGGCTACCGGCCCAATCGCGCCGCGCAGGCGATGCGGACGGGGCGCACACGGACGCTCGGGCTCGTGCTGCCCGATCTGACCAACCCGTTCTTTCCCGAGCTGGCACAGGCGGTGGAGAACAAAGCGCGCAGCCTGGGCCTGGTGGTGTGCCTCATCGACAGCCAGGGAAGCGTGCACAGCGAGTCCGACGGGTTCTCGCTCCTGCTGCAACATGCGGTGGACGGCATCATCTGGTGTCCGCTGGGACCACGCTTGCCGGTCTCTTTGAAGAAGCTCGCGGGCCCCACTGTGCTGATCGACCGTCCGCGGCCCGGCTATGCGGCGGTTCACTCCGACTACGAGATGGGCGGCCGATTGCTTGCGGAGTATGCTCTGCGCATGGGACACCGGCGGGTCGGGTTGCTTTCCGGGCCGCAACAGCTGGAAAGCGCCCGGCAGCGGCGCGATGGTTTCGCGAAGGCCTTCCCGGGGGATATCCAGATCGCCTGGGAGGTCAGTGTGCCATTTGACGGCAATCTAACGGCAGAAGCGGTCGAGGCGCTCGAGCGGCGACGCAAGGCGACGTTGATTGTGGCGGGCAACGACTTGATTGCCATCAGCGCGATGCGCTGCCTGTCGAGCTTGGGTGTTGCGGTGCCTGATGAGATTTCCGTCACGGGCTTCGATAACATCCGTTGGACAGACCTCGTGACCCCACGCTTGACGACGATCGCGCAGCCTGTAGGGGCAATCGGTGCCCGTGCCGTCGAGTTGCTGCTGGAGCAGATTGCAGGAAAGAATGTAGGATCGGCACGCACGGTGTTTGACGTGGAGCTCATCGAGCGTGATTCGGTCAAACCCCACCGCGCCAAATAACTTTGGTGACGGATGACTGGAGGAATCGCCTTGGCAGATACACCCCGCATCGCTGTCGTCGGCAGCGCGAACACGGATCTGATCACCTTCGCGGATGTGTTTCCGCGGCCGGGTGAGACGCTCTTTGGTAGCAACTTCGATCTCGGCTTCGGCGGCAAGGGCGCCAACCAGGCAGTCGCCGCACGGCTGTGTGGCGCGGAGGTTCTGATGGTCGCCAAGGTGGGCCGGGACCTGTTCGGCGAGGCGACCATCAAGAATTTCGAGTCCTTCGGAATCGACACGGCCCACGTCAAGATCGTCGAGGATGCGCCCACGGGGGTGGCCCCGATTTTCGTCGAGCCCAACGGCCAAAATCGGATTCTCGTGGTCAAGGGCGCCAACGACAAGTTGACCCCGGCGGACGTCGACGCCGCGGCCGCGGAGCTGCAGCGCGCGCATACCATCATTCTGCAGTTTGAAGTCCCGCTCGCTACGATCTATCACACCGTGCGGTTCGCCCGCGCACACAACATCCGTTGTATCGTAAATCCGGCGCCTGCGATGCCGGCGAGCTTAGGTGACCTGACCGGCGCGGATTATTTTATTCCGAACGAGACGGAAGCCGAGTTCATCACCGGCCTGCCGGTGCAGACGATGGAGCAGGCGGCGGCATGTGCCACCGCGCTGCGCGACAAAGGCTTCCGCAGGGTCGTGCTCACGCTCGGCGCCCGCGGTGCTTTGTTTGCCGACTCGACCGGATACGTCCACGTCCCGCCTTTTCCCGTAACCGCGGTGGATACCACGGGCGCGGGTGATGCGTTCATCGGCAGCCTCGCTGTCTTTCTCGCTGAAGGTCTCCCGGAGAAGGATGCCGTGGCGCGCGCAAGTCTGTACGCCGCCATGTCGACCACCCGCGTCGGAACCCAGAAATCCTTTCCGCGCCGCACCGAATTTGCAGCCGAATGGGCGGCACGAGGCCGCTGAATAACAACCAGTCACCTGCAGGGACGTCACCAAGATAAGGGGGTATCGATGTTCATCGTCCAGAGCTATCCGCTGGCGGTCGTGTTGTGTGTCCTGACCATGTTCTGCTGGGGCTCGTGGGCTAACACCCGCAAGCTCGCCCACAAGGACTGGCGCTTCGAGTTGTTCTACTGGGACTACGCCATCGGGGTCGTTTTATTGACCTTGTTGCTGGGTCTCACGCTGGGGAACACCGGCGGAGCCGGTAACTCCTTCGGCATCGATCTGGCACAGGCCTCCGGCAGCAGTATCGTGTCCGCGCTGATCGGCGGGGCGATTTTCAATCTGGCCAACATACTGCTGGTCGCCGCGATTGACATCGCCGGCATGGCGGTGGCCTTCCCCGTAGGTATCGGGCTGGCGCTCCTCATTGGCGTCGTCGTCAACTACGTCGCCGACCCAGTCGGAAATCTGGCATTGCTCTCGACGGGGGTCATCCTGGTGACGCTCGCCATCGTGTTGGATGCCATCGCCTATCGCCGCCTGGCCGGGGCGGCGGCCTCGGTCAGCACCAAGGGCCTGATCCTGTCGGTGGCCTGCGGCATATTTATGGGCATGTTCTATCGATTTGTCGCGGCCGCGATGTATGCCGATCCCACCCACGCCGAGCCCGGCAAGATGGGACCCTACGCGGCGGTCTTCGTGTTCGCGGTCGGCATCTTCCTCAGCAATTTCATCTGGAATACGGTGGTGATGAAGAAGCCCTTCGTTGGCACACCGGTGAGCTTCTCGGACTACTTCCGCGGCGGCTTCAGCACCCATCTGACCGGGATCCTGGGCGGCGTCATCTGGGGAGTGGGCATGTCCTTGAGCCTGATTGCCTCCGGCCGGGCCGGCTACGCCATCTCCTATGGACTGGGACAGGGCGCCACCATGGTGGCGGCTTTCTGGGGAGTCTTTATCTGGAAGGAGTTTCGAAGCGCGCCCGCGGGGACCTCGAAACTGCTCGGTGCGATGTTTGCCTGCTTTCTATGCGGCCTGGCGCTGATCGTCCTCTCCCGCACCACCTGAATCCGGACGGCCAAGGCGTTTCATGAGTGTGATTTCCCGTCGCGAGCTACTTCAGATCGCCGCGGGGGTGGCGGCTGCCGGGGCCACGCGAGCCCCGGCACAGGCCGATACACATGGCGCCGTCGTCCGGCCGGCACGAGTTGAGCCGCTCGTGGCGGAGCAAGTGCCGGAGCGCTTCGCTTCGCTTGCGTTCGAGACGCAGGAGCTGGGCGGTCTGTTTGCAGCCCGGATCGGGACCAATGTTGAAGGACGGCTCCTGCAGATTGACGAGCAGGCTTTCGTCGCGCCCTTTGTCCATCGCGATCACGCGGGCGAATTCGACGGCGCGTGGGTCGGAGAGCACGCCGGCAAGTTTCTCGATGCCGCTTGCAACGCGCTGCGCTATCGCGATCATTCGGACCTGCGCAGTAGCGCGGACAGGGTGGCGAGGACGCTGATCTCGAGCCAGGAACCGGACGGCTATCTAGGCACGTATCCCGCCTCGCGCCGCTGGCTGGGATGGGATGTCTGGGTACACAAGTACAACCTCATCGGCTTGCTGAGTTACTACGAATTGACGGCGGATCCGGCGGCGTTGCAAGCCTGTCGCGGCATGGGGGATCTGCTTTGCCGCACCTTCGGCGAGGCGCCGGGACAACACGACATCATCGCCGCCGGAGAGCACATCGGGATGGCAGCCACCAGCGTGCTCGAGCCGATGTGCCGTCTGTACCGATTCACGGCAGACCCTCGCCATCTGGATTTCTGCAAGTACGTCATCCGTGCCTACGATCAGCCGAATGGCCCACGCATCGTCAGCACGCTTCTGCAGGTCGGCAGTGTCTACCGCACCGCCAATGGTAAAGCGTACGAGATGCTGTCGAATTTCAACGGTCTCATGGACCTGTATCGCCTGACAGGCGAGACGCGGCTGTTGGATGCGGTGCTGCGTGGGTGGGAAGACATTGTCCGGCAGCAGCTCTATCGCACCGGTTCCTTGAGCGCGCGCGAGCATTTTCAGCCGCACGGGCGGCTGCTGTCTCTGCCCTCCTCCAACATTGGCGAGACCTGCGCGACCGTAACGTGGTTGCAACTCAACTGGCGGCTTCTGCGTCTGACGGGCGAAGCCCGTTTCGGCCAGGAAATCGAGCGCACGGTGTACAATCATTTGTTGGCCGCGCAGGATCCCAACAACGGCAACATTTCCTACTACACCTCGTGGGTCGGGCCGAAGGAATGCACCAACGCCATACTGTGCTGTGTCTCGAGCGGACCCCGTGGGATCTCGCTCATTCCGCAGTTGGTCTGGGGAGTGGAGCAGGGCGCGCTGGTCGTCAACCTTTATACGCCGGGCCGGGCACGCTTCCAGATGGAGGGTGTGGCTGTTGAGGTGGTTGCGGAGACGGACTTTCCGTCCGACGGCCATGTCAGGCTAACCTTGAGTGCGGAGCGGGCAACGCACTTCACCGTGAGGCTACGGGTTCCAGAATGGGCGAACGTGTTCGAAGTGAGGACAGGGGAGCGCAAGCTGGCCGGTACGCCGGGCCGGATGCTCGACGTGTCTCGGACTTGGGAAGGTGCCAGTGTCCTGGACATCCGCATGGATACGCCCGTGCGTGTACTGGGCGGCGGGGAGAGCTATCCGGACTATGTGTTGGTGGAGAGAGGACCTCAGGTGCTGGCGCTGGAAAGAACACTGAATCCTGGGGCACCGTATCTGGAGCGGGTGTGCATTGCGGACGACGCCAATTCGAGGTCGCTCAGACCGTTGCCAGTGCCGTCAGGTTGGCGCGGCCGCCAGGTCTACGAAATGGACGCCACCGTGGGATTACCGGCCGACACGGATGCGCTGCACTTCAAGCGGCAGTTGGTGCGCCTGGTTCCGTTCGCCGACCTCGCCGACGGGACTGTGTGGCTGACGAAGGCCACGCGTGCGCGCCGTGAACGCCCGGCTGTCACCACGTTCGCAAGGACGAGCCTCTCAGTCGTCGCTCTGGGTCTGGAGCGGACCGCAGGCCGCCCCGCTGACAGGGATATCGCGGAGTTCGTGAGCGATGAGAACCCGAACACGTTCTGCGCTATCAACCCGCAGGATCCGAGCCTGGCGACCTATCTCGGCGCGCCGCCCGGCAAACGCGGCGACCCGGTGTGGTTTTCAATCAGGCTCACCGTACCCGCCAGCATATCGCGTGTCATCTACCGTCACGGCGCTGTCAGCACCACCGGCGGTTGGTTCGATACGACGCAGATGATGCCGCGGATCGAGGTGGCCACGACGCCCATTCCAACATCGGCCAACGGCGCACTGCCGGATGACAGCAAGGTGAATTGGAGGCTTGCCGCGCTGGTCGAGTCGTACCCGCGGACAAACGCCTCGACACCTCCACCACTCGCCGACGGACAATCGTTTGAGGTCCGGCTG
>DATBCZ010000004.1:0-11351 GCA_036270175.1 Steroidobacteraceae bacterium
GACGCGCCGGGGCAGGACGCCCAGGTTCTGAAAGCGCTCCAGGACACGCATCAGCGCGCCCGAATCGGCCTCTGCTAGGACACGCAGCCGTAGCAGTGAGAGTGAATCGACATTACCCATGACACCCAACCCTTAAGCAGCACGTTCTCGACACGAATCGACTGGGCGGCATACCGCCCGGAGACACTCGCCTTCGCGAGAGTCGGCCTGGTAATTCGTGTCAGAACATGCAGCTTGGGTTGGGGCATGAGTATCAATTCACGTGGGCGGCATACCGCCTTCGTCAGGCAGGATCGCTCGAACGCATTGCGGCTGTCAACGCCGTGTCACCCAGGCTCCGCTCAACAGCGCGGGCCCCACACCTCGGGTGGGCGGCTCCTCCACCCCCGGGGACATGGTGACACTGGCAGAGACGGCGCCGCCGGCCTGGACACCGGCCCCTGAGGACGCAACCACACCGGATGAACTCAATAGACCCGACGCTCCTCCCCCACCCGGGGAAGCCCCCATCGCGGACGACACCGCGACACCGTTCGTGTGGGTCACTCCATTTGTATGGATGACGGCGTTCGGGAGTGTGGCCCCGGACGGCACCGCCCCCTGCGGCCCCGGCCGCAACAGCGGGCCCGTGTCCGGCAAGGCGGTCAGGTTGAAGAGCTCGGGACGCAGGTTGCGATAGCGCTCTACCCCAACAAAAAGCGTCGACGGGTCGCGCTCGAGCCGGCGTGCAACCTCGGCGAGCGTCGCCACTCCCCGCTCGGTCGCATACCAGGTGATCAACGCGCGGGCCAGGGACAGGCGCCGCTGGCGTGACCGGGATAACACCTCACTTCGCTCCACTCCCAGGGTGCATGACACCGTGTCGATGACCTGATCGAGTGAGTAGCTGCTGCGGTAGACACGCATGTGCCGCGGAATATCCGCCATGAACTGCCGATCCCCGAGAACTCGCGGATCATCGTCACAGCCCCGCTCGAAGTGCGCACCCTCGTCCACCGTGGGGGCTTCAAACATCAGGCGCCGATAGGCATAGCGCGCCTGCTCCGGGCGCTGCGCCAGCATTCGCAGCGCGACGCTCGTCGTCAGCCACGGAACCTGTGTCATGCCCAGGTAAGCGCGTTGACTGCTCAGCGCATAATCGTTCGGATCCCGAACGGTCTGCGAGCGCACCGGTATGAGATGCAGATGGCGAATGAGTTTCAGAAGATAGGCATCGGGGTCGATCAACAGCGAGTGATAACGCTGTTGAAACAGGTGGCCGCCGTTGCCCTGCCTGCGGTGGACGCGGCGGGCGTACTGGCTGCTGAGCCGCTGCATGAGCCGGCCGACCGGCATATCCGTGACCTGCAGGGCGAGGTGAATGGCGTCGACCTCCCAGCAAAACGCATACACGCGTGCGCGACAGCGCGCGAGCATCGTAGCCAGGAGCCGCTCGAAAATTGCATAGTCGGCGGCGTCGGTGAAAATCGGTTGACGGGCGTTGCTGCGTTGGACGACGTAATAAACGCCGCCCGGTACATGAAGTCTAGATCGACGTGACATCCCTTTTTCCCCATTCCATGTAGTCGGGTAATGTCGGTTCCGTACGTAAGCGCCGCTGCCACGTGGGCCGGCGCGCACGGAGTTGAGTTTGACGAGCTTTTAGCGGTTCCGCGTCAGCGGAACGGACCTTGGCTGTCATTAGGTATCGCGCGTGGCTGGGTTTCGCTTCGTTCATCCATGTGTGCTTCCCTTTCCGGAAAATCCGGTTGCTCAATCGTTGAGCAGCTGCGCGTCAGGCGGTGCCGCTCGATCCTGCTCCAAATCCCCCGCTTGAGGCAAGCGGTGCCGAACGCGTCCCGTCCTTATAATCCAACGACGCAACGAAACGCATAAAGCAGGCAGCTACTGACTCCCGCCGAGGGCCCCGGAAACAAAAATCCTGTTTCATAACCGGCACCGAAAAGCGCTAGGTCCCTATCTCACGGAAAAGTGGTCTGCACGTACTCCCTCGACACTTCCGCTCGACAACGCTCACGCGGGAGACAGTAACTGCCACTCTGTTACTGCTGTGACTCGGCGGGATATCTCACTGCGTTGCAAAATAATTATTTTTTTTATTTCCGGGCCGCTTGGATTGGGGCCCGAACGCTTACCGCAACGCTTGTGTCATCCTGTCATGCGGATGTCGCAGGAGCAAGCTCAAGAAGCTGACTTCCTTCTGGAACTCGATCACCTGGCGCGAAATGGATCACTTTGACGGTGCCATCGTAAGGAGCACTAATGCTGTGCTCCATTTTCATCGCCTCGATCACCATGAGCGTTTCGCCAGCGCGTACCGCCTGCCCTACTTGCGCCACTACCGCCGCGACGACGCCAGGCAGTGGCGTTGTGAGCCCACCCTGCGCAGCAGAGCTCGAGAACTCTTTCAGGCGCGGGTCGTCGAGCATGACCTCCCAGTGATTGCCGGCGCTCCAGAGATGGAGGTGTGCGTCGTACCTGAGATAGCGAGCCTGCAGACGCACCTTTTCGATGCAGACCGCGACGAGTCCGCCAGAAAATGACAAATCAGACACCTGGAGTGGCTCGCGAGCATCTACGGACACGGCGGTGAGGTGGCCGCCAGTGAAAGTCATTTCGGCAGTGTGCTCATGGCCGTGCCACGACAGCGAGTAGTCGACGCGGGCCGGGAGGTTTGGAGTGAAGCCGTCGAGGATGGCCCAAGGATTGACTGGATTCGCGATAGCTGCCGAGTTGGCGAGTGCGCTGCCGGGCGCGCTAGCGCGCATATTGTCGAAACCGAAACTGGCGGACCCATGCCGGACCGCCGCCGCACCGGAGCCACGCACTGCGGAACCATGCGCCGTGGAGCCAGGCAATTCCACGCCCGCGGGGCCGTGCGCAACGATCGCTGCTAACGCAACCGACGGAGCATCGATGTCCTTCGGCCCTCCGAAGTCACCCCCACTCTCCTGCAGGAACGCGATGCTGTGCCGAACGTCCAGAAAGCGAGGCGCGCGAAGCACCCTGCTCAGCCACCTCTCATTCGTATGTACGCCCGCACAATAAATATGTTCGAGCGCCGACGACAGACGCGCGGCCGCCTGCGTGCGCTCCGGGGCCCACGCGATAACCTTTCCCAGCAGCGAGTCGTAACTCGCCGGCACGACGTCGCCCGTTGTGAAGCCGGCGTCGACTCGAATCGATTCGGCCGACGGCCACTGCAATAGATGCAGATCGCCAGCGCTCGGGAGAAAGTCGCGCTCCGGATCCTCGGCGCAGACGCGTGCCTCGATGGCATGTCCGTGCAGCCGAATATCTTCCTGTGATAGTGGCAACGGCTCACCGCTCGCCACGCGCAGTTGCCACTCCACCAGGTCGAGTCCGGTGACCGCTTCCGTGACCGTGTGCTCCACCTGCAGACGTGTATTCATTTCCATGAAGTAGACGTCGCGTCCGTCGAACAAAAATTCGACGGTTCCAGCACTAACGTAACCAATCTCACGGGCGACCGTGAGCGCGGCTGAGCGCAACCGACTGCGGACCTCGTCTGGAAGCGCCGGGGCGGGCGCTTCCTCGATCAATTTCTGGTGGCGGCGTTGAATCGAGCAGTCCCGGTCCCCGAGGTGCACGAAATTCCCATGGGTATCAGCGAATACCTGCACCTCGACGTGGCGTGGCGCCGGCAGATATCGCTCCAACAGCAGCGCACTGTCCCCGAAGGCGCTCTCTGCAAGGCGCCGCGCTCCGGCGAGCGCATCGGCGATTTCCGCCTTCTCCTTCACGATGCGCATTCCCTTGCCGCCACCGCCAGCCGCGGGCTTGATGATCAGAGGCAGTCCCAACTCGAGCGCCGCACGCGCAAGATGCTCGAGATCCTGTCGCGAGCCGTCGTAGCCCGGAAGCACGGGAACGCCAGCGGCGCGCATTCGCGCCTTCGCCACGATTTTCGAGCCCATGGAGGCGATCGCCTCAGGCGGGGGCCCGACAAACACCAGGCCGGCATCCACGCACGCCTGCGCGAACTCGGACTTCTCCGAAAGAAAGCCGTAGCCCGGATGAATCGCCTCGGCGCCGGTAGCGCGCGCAGCCTCGAGGATGCGCTCGATGTTGAGGTAGCTCTCGCGTGGCGCGGCGGGCCCGATTCGGAAGGCTTCATCCGCCTCACGCACGTGTTGGGCGCCGGCATCGGCGTCGGAGAAGACGGCGATTGTGCGCACGCCGAGCCGGCGCGCCGTACGGAAAATACGGCAGGCAATTTCGCCGCGGTTCGCGACCAGCAGGCTTTTGATCATGCTGAGCCCTACATCCTGAACAAGCCGAAGCGGGTTTCCTGCTCCGGTGCGTTTCGAACCGCAGCGAGGCTCAGGGTCAGGATACGACGTGTGTCGATGGGATCGATCACTCCGTCATCCCAGAGTCGCGCCGACGCGTAGTACGGGTGCCCCTGGCGCTCGTACTGCTCACGGATAGGCTTTTTGAAAGCCTCTTCATCGGCTGCCGACCACTCAGCTCCCTTCAGCTGATCGCGCTTCACGGTGGCCAGAACGCTCGCCGCCTGCTCTCCGCCCATGACGGAAATCCGCGAGTTCGGCCACTGGAACAGGAAACGAGGTGAGTACGCCCTACCGCACATCGCATAGTTTCCGGCGCCATAACTTCCGCCGATGATGACGGTGAGCTTCGGCACGTTGGCGCATGCCACAGCGGTGACGAGTTTCGCGCCGTCCTTCGCGATGCCGCCGGCTTCGGCTCGTTTCCCCACCATGAAGCCCGTGATGTTCTGCAAGAAGAGCAGCGGAATCTGCTCCCGCGTGCAGAACTCCACGAAGTGCGCGCCCTTGAGCGCGCTTTCCGAAAAGAGAATCCCGTTGTTGGCCAGGATGCCGACCGGGTAGCCGCCGATATGGGCGAAGCCGCAGACCAGCGTCGTTCCATATAATTCTTTGAACTCATCGAGCTCAGAGCCATCGACCAGGCGAGCGATCACTTCACGCACGTCGTAAGGCTTGCGCAGGCTCGCAGGCGTAACGCCGTATAACTCAGCCGCATCGTATCGCGGTTCGGAGGATTCGCGCGGAGGCGCTGTGTTGGGAGGAGCCTTCAACCGTCCCACGATCCGACGAGCGATAGAAAGAGCGTGCGTGTCGTTTTCGGCGTAGTGGTCACAAACGCCGGACTCTCTGCAATGGACGTCCGCGCCGCCGAGTGACTCGGCATCGATGTCCTCTCCCGTCGCTGCTTTCACGAGCGGTGGACCACCGAGAAACACGCGGCCCTGATTGCGGACGATGACATTCTCATCGGACATCGCGGGAACGTAGGCGCCACCCGCCGTGCACGAGCCGTGCACCACGGCTATCTGCGCGATACCGGCCGCGGACAAAGTAGCCTGGTTGTAAAAGATGCGGCCGAAGTGCTCGCGATCTGGAAACACTTCGTCCTGTGCCGGTAGGAATGCACCGCCGCTTTCGACGAGATAGACACACGGAAGGCGGTTCTCGCGCGCGATGTCCTGCGCACGCAGGTGCTTCTTCACGGTAATCGGGTAGTAGGTACCGCCCTTCACCGTCGGGTCGTTTGCTACCACGACACATTCCCGTCCGCTCACCCGCCCTACTCCGGTGACGATCCCGGCCGAGGCGATTTCTCCACCGTACAGCCCGTGAGCGGCCAGTTGCGAGAACTCCAGAAACGGGCTGCCAGTGTCGAGCAGCACCCTGATGCGTTCCCGCGCCGTGAGCTTCCCCGCCGTCCTGTGCTTTTCCACAGCAGCTTTGGAGCCGCCTTGTGCAATGCGCTCGGACTCGCGGCGCAGATCGGCCGCGAGAGCGCGCATGGCACGCTCGTTGTCGCGGAACTCCTCGGAGTGGACATCGACCCGGGTAGAAAGTCGCGGCATCTCTCTTGTCACGGTTGCCGGTTTGTCCGACAATCATACGATCCTACCCAATCTACAGGCAAGCTCATGGACGCCATCGACTGCAGCGACTGTGACTTCGGCTTAGGCCCGGATCTCGAGGAGATCCGCACGCAGGTGCGGCGCTTCGCGCGAGACCGGATTGCGCCGCGGGCCGCGGATATCGATCGTTCGAATGAATTTCCGCGCGATCTGTGGCCGGAACTCGGTGAGCACGGATTGCTAGGTATCACGGTACCCGACCGCTGGGGAGGCGCCGGTCTCGGTTACCTCGCGCATGTGATCGTGATGGAGGAAATCTCACGTGCATCGGGCTCGTTGGGTCTGTCCTACGGCGCACACTCGAACCTGTGTGTGAACCAGTTGCGCCTCAACGGAACGGACGAGCAGCGCGACCGCTATCTTCCAAAGCTCGTGAGTGGTGAGCATGTGGGTGCGCTGGCCATGTCAGAGCCTGGCGCCGGCTCCGACGTCGTCTCGATGCAATTGCGCGCTGAGAAGCGCGGCTCCGAGTACATACTCAACGGCCGCAAGATGTGGATCACCAACGGCCCGGATGCCGATGTGTTCGTGGTGTACGCGAAGACGGAGCCTTCCGCCGCAGCGCGCGGAATCAGCGCATTCATTGTCGAGCGAGGCAACAAGGGCTTCTCCACTGCGCAGAAGCTGGACAAATTCGGCATGCGCGGCTCGGGTACCTGCGAGCTCGTCTTTGACAACTGTGCGGTTCCGGCCTCCCACCTGGTTGGCGCGGAGAACGGCGGCGCCCGCGTATTGATGAGCGGCCTGGATTACGAACGGGTCGTGCTCGCTGGTGGACCTCTGGGTCTGATGGCCGCGGCGCTGGATCTCGTGTTGCCGTACGTTCGAGAGCGGAAGCAGTTCGGACAGCCTATCGGCACATTCGAGCTCATGCAGGGGAAGGTAGCCGATATGTACGGGTCGTTGAATGCGAGCCGTGCCTACGTCTATTCCGTTGCCCGGGCTTGTGATGCCGGCACGGTGAAGCGCCGCGACGCGGCCAGTTGCATCCTGTTCGCGGCGGAACGGGCGACGCAGGTTGCGTTGGAGTCGATTCAGGCGCTAGGCGGCAACGGGTATATCAACGACTATCCGGCGGGACGCCTGTTGCGGGACGCCAAGTTGTATGAGATCGGCGCGGGAACGCAGGAGATTCGACGCATGCTCATCGGCCGTGAGTTGTTCGAGGCCGCGGCATGAGTTCAGAGCCCGAGAGCGTGCGCTTCGAGCAGATTCTCATCGAACCCGCCTACCGGAAGGTGGCGGTGGCGATCGGAGAGCGCATCCTGAGTCGCACGCTGCGCGAGGGCGAGCGTCTGCCTCCGGAAACGGAGCTCGCGCGCCAGTTCGGCGTCAATCGCTCTACCGTCCGAGAGGCACTCCGCGAGCTCGAAAGCGGCGGATTGGTGAAGCGTCGACCGGGCTCGAAACTCATGTCCGTCAGCCGCCCTCAACACGACGTGATCGCGGAAGGCGTGAGTCGCGCGCTAGTCATGCACGACGTGACGTTTCTGGAGGTGTGGTCCGCACTGACGATTCTGGAGCCTCCGATTGCGGAAGCGGCGGCCCGAACACGGACCGCGGAGGACCTCGCGGCAATTGTCGCGGCAGCGGACCGATTTGTTGCCTTGAATGCGGACACGGGGCTTGCCGTGCATCAAGCCGCGGAGTTCTTTCGCAGCGTGGGACGGGCGACGCACAACCAGGTGCTCGGTCTGGCGCAAGAGCCACTGCTGCAGCTTCTGGAGCCATCATTGCAGGTGATGATCGACAAGGTTGCGCAGGCTCGCTCGCGAATCGTCACGGCACAGAAGCGGATTGTGGAAGCGTTGGAAGCGCGTGATGCCGAAGGCGCGCGGACGTGGATGGCGAAACACATCCGCGACTTCCGCAAAGGATACGAGATAGCTGAAATCGACCTGGAGCTGCGGGTCACTGCGTGAAGAGCCCTAAAAACGTGCGAGGCGGCGGACCACCCCGCACGTTGGAACGCCGCGACGACGAATGAGGGGGTCAACCGTCGCTGCGAACGATGCTCCTCGTCTCACGCGAAGCCGGAGTCAACACGTGGGGCGGGAGCGCACCGCCAATCGAAGAATTGCAAGCCTCATGCCAGTGGCTGCAGTACGTGAAATCAGCGACTTAGGCCGTAGCGCATCACCTGACGATCAATAACGGTGCAGAGGGAAGGCTCACTGCACGGGGGCCGGGCAGAAGCGTTGCTTTGCCTCCGCCGCCCAACTCTCACGCGTACTTCGTAGCCCGTACGAGATCTTCCCGTACATGTCGCGCACCCCAGAAGTAATGCGCCGCCGCCCAGAGATTCACGATACCCACGGACACCAGGCCGTAGCGCAAACCCTGCGCGTCGCCGATGGTCGGTTTCAGATGGTCGCTGATCATGCCCACCAGGAGGGGGCCGAGACCGAGTCCCACGAGAGTCTGGATAAATAGTACGAGCGACGTAGCCACGGCACGCATGCGCAGCGGTGCGAGCCCCTGCGACATGGCGAAGGACGGCCCGAAGAACATGGACCCCAATGTGAGCATCACCATGAAGGACGGCACCATGACCCAGAGGCTGTCGGCAAGGTAAGAGGAAAACTGGAAAGGCAACATGGCCAGGGTGGCATATCCGGGTACCCACATGTACCAACGCCGGTCGTCGGTTCGCACACTGATCCGATCGCCGAGATAGCCTCCCAGGAACGTGCCGATCGCCGCAGTTCCCGCGAACACCGCGAGCCAACTCCCCGCCTCGCCACTCGTCATACTATGTGAGCGATGCAGGAACGCGGCATTCATTGTGCTCCCCGCGTACCACACGAGTGAATGCAGCCCCGCGGCCAGGCACATGTGGCGGAACGAAACCTGTTGCCACAGATATTGCAACGCCACGGGGAATCTGGGCGTGATCAGCCGGGCGGTCTCCGATATCCCGACATCTGACTGTCCGCGCGGGGGCTCCCTTACCGTCAGGAACACGAGCAACGCGACGA
Organism: Steroidobacteraceae bacterium; assembly: GCA_036270175.1. GTDB lineage: Bacteria > Pseudomonadota > Gammaproteobacteria > Steroidobacterales > Steroidobacteraceae > 13-2-20CM-66-19. Next base: position 8,920 of record DATBCZ010000004.1, read on the forward strand.
CCACACCCGGCGCACCTACGAGCATGAAGGCCGTGCGCCAGCCGTAGAGCTCGTTACCCCAGCCACCGAGCAAACTGCCGAGCATCGAGCCGAGCGGTACGCCGAGCGCATAGATCGAGAGCGCGGTCGCGCGCGTGCTCAGCGGGAAATAATCGGAGACGAGCGAATGCGATGGCGGCGTACCTCCCGCCTCCCCCACCGCGGTTCCAACACGGGCCGCCAGCAACAGCGGAAAGCTGCTCGCCATGCCGCACAACGCGGTCATCACACTCCACAACAACGCGCACACGGCGAGTACATTTCGCCGGCTCGTACGGTCCGCGAGCGCGGCGATCGGTACACCGAGAGTCGCATAGAAAAGCGCGAACGCGAGACCGCCAAGCAGGCCCTGTTGCGTATCGGTGGTGTGGAACTGGTGTTTGATCGACTCGAGGAGCACGGCGAGGACCGACCGGTCCATGACGTTCACCGCGTACGCGAGCATCAGCAGCGCCAGCACATATCCGGCATACCAGCGCGCGGCAAGCGAACGCGTGTCGACCCGCAGTGCGTCGCCGCTTCGAATATTCACGTTCACCAAACGACCCCCTCGTCCAATGCCGCGCTCAAGCCCGGCAACAGAAACCGGGTCGCAGCACACTACCCACCCTACCGGAGCCCGGGAAATAAAAGAAGGGCGTGCCCGCCTAGCGGGCACGCCCTTGTAAACGCACGTGGTCCGGTCCGTGCCGTTAGAAATTCCGGCGCAGATTGATGCCCCACATGCGAGGGGGTCCCGGATTGCCTTCCTCGAAGCCCAGGACTTGCAAGGTGAGCTTGCCCTGGTAGAAGAACTTGTTCGTCAGGTTGGTACCCCAGCCCGACACCGACCACACTTTGTTAGGCGACTCCCAGGTGAGACGGCCGTTCAGCAACGCATAGCCCTGCTGCCCGGGTACGGCGGTATAGGTGAGATCCGTGAAATAAACGGCCGACTGGTAAGTCGAATCCAGGCGCGCTGTCAGAGTAGAGCCGTCCTTCGTGACATTCGCCGTGTACTGCGCGCTCAGACCCGCGGTGTATTTGGGAGTGCGTGGTGGTACGCACGCGCTGCCGTCCGAATGGGTGATACAAACACCGAACGAGGACTGCCCGCTGGCTGGATCGATCGGGCCGCCCGCATCGGTCACCTTATAGTTGAGATAGCCGAACGAGCCCTGGAACTGGAGGCCCGTAACCGGTTCGGCGAGCAGCTCAGCCTCGAAGCCGTAGATGCGCGAGGCGCCGACGTTGACCGTGCTGAACCACGGCGCTCCGGATGGATCGGTGGTGTTGAAGCCCTGCTGGAGGTTCGAATACTTGCTATAGAAAATTGCCGAGTTCCAACGCAAGCGGTGCTCGAACCACTCGCTCTTGAAGCCGAGCTCGGTGGTCTTCAGGTCCTCCGGCTTGAAGGAGCGCACCTGGAACGCATCGCTCGGACGCGGCCCGAAGCCGCCACCCCGGAATCCAGTGGAGAATTCGATGTAGCCCATGACATCCGGCAGGAACTGGTAGTTGAAACCGACCTTGGGCGATGTTCGGACTGCGTAAACATCCACGGGTGTGTGCGGGATGGTGATCGGGCCCGCGTACTCCTGGCGGAAGATGTCAGCGTGCTTGGAGTCGGAGGTGTAGCGCACGCCCACTTCCAGACTGGCCTTGTCGGTAATGTGATAAACGCCGTGCAGAAAGCCCGCGTAGTCCCTGGTGGTCTGCACGTCGAAATCGTTGAAGCTCAAGGACGGGATGAAGAGCGGGAACAGCGACGAGAATCCCTGGTTCGAATCCTTGGCGTGGTAATAGAACGCGCCAACCGTCCAGTCGAGTTTCTCGAACGCGTTGCCGCTGAGAGTGATCTCCTCGCTGAACTGATCGTGATCGCTCGTATCCCAGGTGTAGTTGATCGGGATCGGCGAGCCCGAGGAATTGCGCCCGAACGTGTTGCTGAAGCGCCGATAAGCGGTCACGGCTTTCAAGGTAAGCGAGGGCACGATGGTCCAGTTGTCGACATTCGCCAGTCCCCACTCCGTCATGTCGTTCACGTTGGGAAACACATGACCGGTCAAGGGGTCGGTATAGGCGTCATAGTTGGTGTAGTTCCGGGTAGGCAGGAATCGCGAATCCCACGGAATGCCAAACACCGGCACACCGACCAGCGTATTCCACGTTCCTGCCAGGGAACCCGGCGGCGTCGTGATGCTGTCGTATTGATCGGGCGGACCCTCCTGGTTCTGGGTGGTGTAATCGCCGGTGAGGTTGGCTTCCAGGTTATCTGTCGCCAGGTAACGCAATGCGATGCGGGCGGACTGTACGTTCTCATTGCCCTGATGATCTGCTATGCAGCCGCGCGTATCGGTTCCCCCCACGGAGCTGCCGAGCTTGATCGGCAACTGACCCGGAATTCCGGTGCC
>DATBCZ010000005.1:0-3691 GCA_036270175.1 Steroidobacteraceae bacterium
GTGCGGTCGGACAGGCTGGACGCCAGAGCGATCACCACCGGCAAGTCCCACCCCGTCTCGCCGATCTCGATGCCCCCCACGACGTTCACGAACACGTCGTGCTCCTGCAACGAGACCCCGGCGTGGCGATTGAGCACCGCCAACAGCATGGCCACACGGTTGGAGTCGAGCCCTTGAGCGATGCGGCGCGGGGCGCCGAAGCGCATCCGATCCACGAGCGCCTGCAACTCGATCAGCAAGGGGCGGCCACCCTCTCGGGTCACTGTCACAATGCTGCCCGCGGCCGGTTCAGGAGCCCGGGACAGGAAGATCGCCGAAGGATTACGCACCTCCTTCAACCCGCCCTCCGTCATAGCGAAGAATCCGAGCTCGTTCACCGCCCCGAAACGATTTTTCGTGGCTCTTACGATCCGGTAACGGCTGCCCGCCTCACTCTCGAAGTAGAGAACGGTGTCGACGAGGTGCTCCAGCATCCGCGGGCCCGCGATCATGCCCTCCTTCGTGACATGCCCGATGATGACGACGGCGGTCGCGGTCGACTTGGCGAAGCGCACGAGCTCCGCGGTACATTCACGCAACTGGGCGACACCGCCCGCACTGCCTGCTACCCCGGCCGATTGCACCGTCTGAATCGAATCGACCACCAGCAACGCCACTTTTCTCTCGTTGGCGAGCGCGATGATCGCCTGCAGATCGTTGTCGGCGACACAACTCAGGCTCGCGGCCGAGAGCCCGAGACGCTGCGCACGCAGTCCGACCTGGGAAACCGACTCCTCACCACTGGCGTAGAGCACGCTATGCGAGGCAGCAACATGTGCGGCAACTTGCAGGAGCAGGGTAGACTTGCCTATGCCCGGATCGCCTCCCAAAAGCGTCACGGACCCCGGTACGATACCGGCGCCGAAAACGCGATCGAGCTCGTCCTGACCGCAGGAGAGGCGTTCCGGCCCCGCGCCCAAGGTCGAATCCAGCGGACGCGGGACAGGTGTCGGGCCCGCGGCGGCCGGTTTTGTGCGCAGGGCGATGCCGGCCTCGAGTGTGTTCCATTCATCACAATGAGGACATTGCCCCTGCCATTTGGGGGTGTCGCGGCCGCAGGCACTACAAATAAATACGGGACTCGTGCGAGCCATCTAGTCGTTGGGGAGTCAAGTTGGCTAGGATTCGCGCCCGAGGGTGGTCGAATGACAGGTTTGTGACCAGCGACCGGGACTGCACTGCGGGCAATGCTAGCTTATGCCGGCTCGAATCGGGGACGGGAAAGTGACGCGAATCACATTTAATAGGCCGCAGACGGGTCAGGACACAGCATGAGCTTGAGAAACAAGCTCCGCTGCGTTGGGCTGACCGATACGGGCAAAGTCCGCGAGCACAACGAGGACACGATTGCTGTCGACGCCGACATCGGTCTGCTGGTGCTGGCCGATGGCATGGGCGGCTATAACGCCGGCGAGGTCGCCAGCGGCATCGCCGTCAAGACCATTGTGAACCTCGTTAAAGAGCAGGTGGAGCGGGAGGACCTCAACGTCCAGGACCGCGACGCCGGCCTGTCCCGCCCGACCATCATCCTGCGGGATGCCATCGTGCGGGCGAACAAGATCATCTATCAGACGGCCCGCACCCAGCCCCAATGCGAGGGCATGGGCACCACTGTCGTGGCCGCCCTGTTCTTCGATAACAAGATAACTATCGCCCATGTCGGCGACTCCCGGCTCTACCGCCAACGCACCGACAAGCTGGAGCAGGTCACGATGGACCACTCCCTCCTGCAGGAGCTCGTCGACCGGGGTTTTTATTCCGCCGAAGAGGCGCAGCGCGCGGCCAACAAGAACTACGTCACACGTGCGCTCGGTGTCGAGCCCAATGTAGATGTGGAAATCCAGGAAGTGCCCGTCAATAAGGGTGAAGTCTTCATTCTCTGCTCGGACGGCCTGTCCGACATGGTTGAGGATGAAGATATTCATTTAACGATAAACACCTTTAGTGCTAATCTGGATACTGTCGCCAAGCAGCTGATTCAACTGGCGAATGACAATGGGGGGCGGGACAACGTCTCGGTCGTCATGGCGCACGTCATTGACGCATTCCCGGCCCGTACGAAGATTTTCGACAAGATCCTGGGCTGGTTCGGCTGATACTGACAACGAGCGGAAGGCGAAGCACATGGCAAGGTTGGTCTTGAGCCTGGACGGCCAGGTGATGGCGGAATACAACATGAACAAGGAGCGGTACACCATCGGCCGCCTCCCTGATAATGACATCCGCATCGACAACGCAGCCGTCAGCGGTCACCACTCGCTGATCATCAACATCCTCAACGATTCGTTCCTCGAGGATCTGAACAGCACGAATGGCACCTACGTCAACGGCAAGCTGATCAAGAAGCACGCTTTGCAACACGGTGACGTGGTCACCGTCGGTCACCATCAGCTGCGCTTCGTCGAGGACGACGAGGCCCAGGACGAATTCGAAAAGACCATGGTGATCCAGCCCTCGGCCCGTCCGGTCGAGAAGGTCCGGACCGCCGCGGAAGTCGCCGACAAGGCGTCCCCTTCCCTCTCGGCTACGGCAAAGAATCGCGCTCTCACGGGCGACGGCGCCGCGGCCCTGAAGAAGGCCAAATTGCAGGTTCTCTCCGGCGCGTTCGCCGGCCGGGAACTCGAGCTCAATAAAGCCCTCACGACACTCGGCCGCCCGGGCATCCAGGTCGCCGCCATTACACGGCGTGCCGAAGGCTACTTCATCGTCCATGTCGACAGCGGTAAGAGCGATGACTTTCCGCTCGTCAACGGCTCGGCCATCGGCGCGCAGGCGACACGGCTGAATGACAACGATGTGATTCAGCTGGCCGGCGTGAAGATGGGGTTCTTCATAGCTTAGGGCGCCTGCCGCATTCCGGCGGCCGGCGTTCCGGCGGTTGATCGCATGATCCGGGCTGCACGGAACGCTCTGTCCGCCTTCGATCGCGAGTATCCTCGCTCACCATGACTGAGTCCGTTCATCGCTACGACCCGGACTCCCTCGCCGCCGTCCATCGTGTCATCCACGAGCGGCGCGACATGCGGCACTTCGTGCCGCTCCCGGTCGATCCGCAAACGCTGCGGCGGCTCCTCGATGCTGCCCATGCCGCGCCCAGTGTTGGCTTGAGCCAGCCCTGGCGCTTCATCCGCATCACCCTGCCCGAGCTGCGACGCCAGATTCACGAGCTCGTGCAACAGGAGCGCGCTCGCACGGCGGAGGCTCTCAAAGAGCGCGGGGAAGAGTTTCTTCGGCTGAAGGTCGACGGCGTGCTCGAATGCGGTGAACTGCTGGTCGTGGCGCTTCGCGATGGCACTGCCGGTGGCGAGATCTTCGGTCGCCGCACCTTGCCTGAGATGGATGTGGCCTCGGCGGCCTGTGCGATTCAGAACCTGTGGCTGGCGGCGCGCGCCGAAGGGTTGGGTCTCGGGTGGGTGTCCATCTTCGATCCGCAGGCGCTGGCGCGGCTGTTGGGGTTCCCCACGGACGTGCGCCCCCTTGCGGTGTTGTGCCTGGGGCACGTAGAGAAGTTCTATACCGCCCCGATGTTGGTTTTGGAAAAGTGGCGCAATCCGCGGCCGCTCGAGGAACTGTTGCACGAGAACGGCTGGCCCAAGACGGACGAGTGAGCTCGTGCGGGCGCCGCGGGATCGAGCGCCGCTACGGCGTCACG
>DATBCZ010000006.1:0-10270 GCA_036270175.1 Steroidobacteraceae bacterium
TGAGGCACGACGCAGTCGCCGCGACCGTAGCACTGTTGCACCATATGGAGGGTGTGTGGCTGCGAGAGGAGGCGGCGGGTTCCGACCTGTTGATCACATCGGGTGAACTCTTCACCGACCCCACCATGCATGCTCCTAGCAAGGTCCCCGGAGAGACCCGTTTCGTACTCGATCTGCGCAGCGTCTCCGAAGAGACCATGGATGCGGTTGCCGCGGAAGCGCAAAGTGCCGCAGCCCGGATAGGCGAAGAGTATCGCGTGTCGTTCGACCTGGGTGTGGCGACCGATTCGCCACCCGCCGTGATGGACACACGGTTGCGGAATAAACTCCTGACACTGCTGGACCGGCCGATCGAGATGCCGAGCGGCGCGGGTCACGATTCGGCCACCTTTGTTAAGGTCGGGGTGCCATCGGCCATGATTCTGATCCGCAACGATCACGGCAGTCATAATCCCGCCGAGGCCATGGAGTTGGACGACTTCGCGGTCGGCACGCAGGCATTGGTCGAGCTGTTGATGGACTTCCCGCTGTGACCCTACTGATTACGGGTGCCACGGGCTTTGTCATGAGCGTGCTGGCGCGCCATTGGCTCGAGGTTGATCCGGTCTCCCGCCTGGTTATATTGGATGCAGCGCCGCTTGACGCGGCCGCCGCACGCTACTTCGCGCCGGTGACGAAGCGTGCTTCTGTTGTCGTCGCGGACGTAACCCAACCTCAAAAGTGGCGCGACGCTGTCGCGGGACACGACATCACCCACATCGTCCATGGCGCCACGGTTACGCCCCTTTCCAGGGGTACGGCCGCTGAGGCCAGGCGTGAGCCTGAGGCGGAAAATCCCGGCCGAATCATCGACATCAATGTGATGGGCACGGTGGCGGTGCTCGATTGGGCGCGCACGCTGCCGAACCTGCAGAGATTCGTTTACGTGAGTTCGGGCTCCGTCTACAAGGAGCATGGTCCTGACCGACCGGGCGAGCCATTACCGGAGGACGGGTACGTCATGCCGCGTAAGCTCTACGGCATCTCGAAGTTGGCTTCGGAGCTGATCACCGAGCGCTATGGCGACCTGTTCGGCCTGTCCACCGCATCCGTGCGACTGTCATCCGTCTACGGCACCATGGATAGAGCGACGGCGAGCCGAAACTACCGGCATGTGCCCAATCGGATAGCACACATGGCCGTTGAAGGCGTGAAACGGGTGCGAGTCAACACCGTCGACGCTGTCGGGGACTACATCCACGTGGAGGATGTGGCTCGGGCCATCGTCTCGCTACTCCAGGCGCCACGCTTGCGCTACAGCGTCTACAACATCGCCATGGGACACACGGCGACCTTGGGTAACCTCGTGAGTTGGGCCGCGGAGAAATACCCGGGCTTTCATGCGGAAATTGCCGATCCGGCGGAAGCCGATATCCTGCAGGACCCGACGCGTTCGGATGGCATGTGGGGTGCCTATGACATCGCGCGAATCACGAGCGAGACCGGTTGGACGCCCAGGCCGGTACGGGAAGCCTTTCACGGCTACCTGGACTGGATCGCAGCGGAGCGCGGGACTTGAATCCTTCCGACTCCTATCCGCGCGACCTGGTTGGATACGGCTCGCAACCGCCCCATCCGCATTGGCCTGGTGACGCGCGGATCGCCGTTTCGATAGTGCTGAACTACGAGGAGGGCGGCGAGTACTCCGTCCTGCACGGTGATGCCCATTCTGAGTATGTACTGACTGACGTCGGGGGCGAACCGCTGCCGAACGCACGCAACCTCAACGTCGAATCGAATTTCGAATACGGCAGCCGCGTCGGGTTCTGGGAAATCATGCGGATTCTGCGCGAGCGTGGAGTTGACGCAACGGTTTACGCCGTCGGTATGGCACTGGAGCGCAACCCGGAAGCCGCCGCCGAGATCGCCCGTAGCGGCTTCGAGGTCGCCTGTCACGGCCAGCGCTGGATCGACTACCAGTTCGTTCCCGAGGCGCTGGAACGAGCCGACATGTTGAAAAACATCGAGGTCGTGACGCGACTCATCGGGCGCAGGCCGGTGGGCTGGTACACGGGCCGCCCCAGTCCCAACACGCGACGGTTGGTCACGGAAGTGGGAGGCTTTCTATACGACAGCGACGCATACAACGATGACCTTCCTTATTGGATTCGCGTCGGCGCAGTGTCGCATCTCGTCGTGCCCTACAGCTTCGACAACAACGACAGCCGGCTACAGCGAGGCGCGGACTTCAGTACCGGCGATGCTTTCTTCCAGTATTGCCGGGATGCATTCGACTGGCTGTATCGACGGGGCACGCAGGGGAGCCCGCGCATGATGACGATCGGTCTGCATTGCCGGATCATAGGCCGTCCCGGGCGGCTTGGAGCCCTGGTACGGCTCCTCGATCATATCGAACGGCATGAGCGGGTCTGGCTGTGCAACCGGGCGGCGATTGCACAGCATTGGATCGCGCATCACCCACCCAAGTGAGTGTCCAACACCCTACCGCAGCCCTACACGCTGCGGATCATGCCGCCATCCACACGGATGATGCCACCCGTTATGTAGGAAGCTTGCGTGCTTGCCAGGAAAGCCGCCATAGCGGCGAACTCTTTGGACTCACCGTAACGTCCGGCCGGAATGGTGGCGCGCGATTGCCGCTCCACTTCGTCCCGACTCAGTCCTTCACGAGTCGCGCGGCCCTGGTCGAGTTCAGCGACGCGATCGGTGGCAATGCGTCCCGGCGCCAGGCAGTTGACCGTGATGCCTTGAGGCGCAACTTCACTCGCGAGGGTTTTAGCCCAACCGACCAACCCGAGCCGCAGCGCGTTGGAGATGCCCAGACCCGGAATGGGTTGCAGCACGCCCGAGGACACGACAACAATGATTCGGCCAAAGCTCCGCTGCCGCATGCCGGGGAGCGCGAGGCGCGTCAGCCGGATGGCGCTCAAGAACATGGACTCGAACTGGGCGCTCCAGACGGTATCCGTAATGTCTGCGGCCGCACCGGGAGGCGGGCCGCCGGTGTTGAGGACGAGGACATCGGTGGTGCCGAGCACTTCAGCGAGCCCCTGGATGGCGGCGGCATCCGACAGATCACACACGCGAGGTGTGATCGTTCCGCGCCCCGTTTCCGCGGCGCCGGCGAGTTGGTTCAGGCGATCCAGGTTGCGGGCCACAGCGGTGACCGCCGCCCCCTCGGCCGCGAGGGCCGAAGCGATCGCGCCGCCCAATCCGCGCGAAGCGCCCGTAACCAAGGCACGGCGATTTTCCAGTCCCAAATTCATCTGTGTGATTCCGGTTGCGTTGCGAGTTCGCCATGGTAGCACCTGCCATCGGCGCAGACGCGTCCCGGAGCGCCGTGATCAGGCTGTCGCCTGGCTGGAGGTCGCGACGCGTTGGTTGGCAAAGGGACGCTCGCACGGCAGGAAGCGTCCGCGGCCGGGCTTCGACGTCACCTCCCCATCGCAGTACAACAGCTCACCGCGGGAGAGGGTCATGATCGGCCAACCGCGCACCTGCATTCCCTCGTAGGGCGTGTGATCGACGGCATGATGCAACATATCATTGCGAATGGTGACCCGCCTGTCTGGATCCCAGATCGCGAAATCGGCGTCGGAGCCGACCGCGATGACGCCTTTCCGGGGATAGAGCCCGTAGAGCTTCGCGGGCAGAGTCGTGGTGATGTCCACGAATTGATTCAGGTCGAGGCGTCCGTCAGCTTGTGTGGCCGAGAAAAAAAGCGGCAGCCGTGTCTCGATACCCGGAATGCCGTTCGGAATCGCGGTGAACGGTGTGTTCGGGCCGCCCGAGATCTTGTCGGCATAATTCCAGGGCGAATGATCCGAAGAGAGCACACCGAGCGTGCGATCCATAATGCCCCGCCACATCTGCGGTTGGTTCGAGCGGTCGCGGGGTGGCGGCGTGCAGACACACTTTGCGCCGCTCAAGTCCGCGGTGTCGATATCCTGGGACGACAGAAACAGGTATTGCGGGCAGGTCTCCGCATAAATCGGCAAGCCACGCGCCTGGGCCCGCCGGATTTCCTCGACCACGCCGGCCGAGGACACATGGGCGATCAGGATCGGCGTCTCGACGAGCTCCGCGAAGCTAATGGCCCTGAACGTGGCCTCGCGCTCGCCGATTTCGGGATGGGCTGTTACGTGGTACCGGAGGGCCGTTTTGCGGTTTTCCAGCAGGCGGTTGGTCAACCATCTGATGCACGCGTCATTCTCGGCGTGAACCATGACCATCACACCCTCGCGCCGCGCGAGCTCGAGTACCGTCAACACCTCGTAGTCATCGAGCTTCAGGCCCTCGTAGGTGAGATAGAGCTTGATGGAAGTGCAGCCCTGCTCGATGAGTTCCGGCAACTCCCGCTTCAGCACCTCGGGTGTCGGATCACCGACGATCAGATGGAAGCTGTAGTCGATGTGCGCCTTCGCGGAGGCGCGTTGGTGATAGTCATCGACTATGGCGCGCAAGGACTGCCCCCGCATTTGCATCGCGAAAGGCAGAACAGTGGTGTTGCCGCCGCAGAGCGCCGACAGGGTGCCGCTGCGAAAATCATCGGCCGTGCTGCGGCCTTCCCAAGGTTGTTGATCCATGTGGCAGTGACTGTCGACCCCACCGGGGAGTACCAGTCGCCCGGTAGCATCGATGGTCTTGTGGGCCTGCAGGGCTCCTGTGCCGATCCAGGCGATACGCTCTCCACGCACTGCGATGTTTACCCGCACCGGTCCCTCGGGCAGCACCACCGTCCCGCCGGTAATGGCCAGGTCATAGATGGAATCGGGAGCATCGAGGCGCACTGTGGGTGTCGGAATGGGGAGTTCCTCGCGAAGATGGCAGCGCCATGATAAGTTTTGTTTGTACGCCGGTCTATAGAGTTGCTCCAGTGGATGTCATCATTATCGGTGGTGGAATCGCCGGCGCGGGCGCGGCGTACGAGCTGGCTGCATTCGCCTCGGTCATTCTTCTCGAGCGCGAGAAACACTGCGGCTACCACTCGACCGGCCGCTCCGCGGCTAGTTTTACCGAGAACTACGGGAGCGTCGTCGTCAGACGCCTCGCGATGGCGAGCCGCTCCTTCCTGCAGGGCCCACCCTCGAGCTTCAGCGACCATGCGCTCCTGGCTCCGCGCGGCATGATCACCATCGCGCGGGCGGATCAAATGGATCTGTTGGAAGACAGCCTGCGGCAAGGGCAGTCTCTCGTGCCGAGCATAGAAAAGATCGATGTGGCGGAGACGATCACCCGTGTCCCGGTGCTACGACGCGATTACCTTGCGGGGGCCTTCATCGAGCCGCACTGCATGGAATTGGACGTGAATGGTCTTCATCAGGGATTTCTGCGAGGCGCCAAAGCACGTGGGGCTCGTATCATGGTGAACGCCGGAGCCGACACTATCGAGCGGGTCGGAGAAACCTGGAGAGTCACGACGGGGGAAGGGACTTTTCAAGCGCCTACTCTCGTCAACGCGGCGGGGGCTTGGGCCGATCTCGTTGCGGAGCAGGCGGGTGTCCGTCCGCTTGGGTTGGAGCCTAAACGGCGCACGGCCTTCAACGTGCCCGTGCCCGCCGGAGTGGACATACGCGGCTGGCCGTTGATAAACGACGTCGCGGAAGAGTTCTACTTCAAGCCTGACGCCGGTCAGCTGTTTGTTTCTCCAGCGGATGCGACACCCAGCCCGGCAATGGACGTCTACCCCGACGATCTCGACGTAGCCACCGGGGTGGAGCGTCTGGAGCGTGCCACAACATTGAATGTACAACACGTCTCCCGCGCATGGGCGGGGCTGCGCACTTTCGCCTCCGACGGTTCCCCGGTCGTGGGATTCGACGAGGCGCAGGCAGGCTTTTTCTGGCTGGCCGGGCAGGGCGGTTATGGCATCAAGACCTCACCCGCGCTGTCGCGCCTCTGCGCCTCGTTGATCCGGGAGCGGCGTCTGCCCGATGACCTGGCGCGGCTCGGTATCGAGGCCGCCGATCTGTCCCCTTCCCGATTACGAGGAGTTCCTGCTTGAGCGTAAAGCGTTTCGAGAATGGCACCCGTTTCTGCCGGGTATTGAGCCACAACGGCACCGTGTATCTCGCGGGCATGACGGCCGATGACACCTCTGGCGATGTCATACAACAGACTCGCGATACGCTCGCGAAAATCGATCACTATCTGGCGATGGCAGGCTCCAACAAAAGCAAACTGTTGACCGCGGTGATCTGGTTGCGCGATATCGCGGATTTCGATCGCATGAACAGTGTGTGGGACGCGTGGATCGACCGCTCGAGCATGCCGGTGCGTGCCACCGTGGAGGCCCGCATGGCTGGTGACAGCTATCGTGTCGAAATCATGGTGACCGCCGAGGAATGATGCAGCGTCGTGAGTTCATCCGTTTCGCGACTGCGTTGGGTCTGGCCGCCCCTTCCGCTTGTGCCATGGCCGGCATGGGGGCTCCGGCGATGGCGCTCGGCTCCTTGCCGTTTCCAGCCGACGATCCGGCGGCAAAACACGGCGGACGACTGCGGGTGGGTCAACTCGTGACCCGAATGGCGGACCCGGCGACCTACAGTTGGAATGAGATGGCCAACCAGTCGCGTCCGATCGTGGAGTACCTGACCATGGTCGGGCCCGACAACGTCGCCCGGCCGATGCTCCTCGAATCCTGGCAGGCCTCGACCGATCTCAAAACGTGGACCCTGCACGTTCGCAAGGGCGTGATGTGGCATAACGGCGAGGAACTGACGGCCGAGCATGTGGCCTGGAATATCCGTCGCTGGGTGGATCCGAAGTTAGGCTCGTCAAATCTGGGTCTATCGACGTTCGCGGCGCTGACGCACACCACGGCAGAGCGGGATTCGAAGGGCAGGCCGGTGCGCCGGCCACTGCCCAACGGAGTCGAAGTACTCGACGAGAGAACCGTCCGGCTCAACCTCGAGAAGGCGGTTCTGTCCGTGCCCGAGGATTGCGGGGAATTCACTACGATGGTGTTGCATCCATCGTTTGTGCCGCCGTTCTGGAAGCGGCCTATCGGGACCGGCCCTTACACGCTGGAGTACCTGCGGGTGGCGGATCGCTGCCTGCTGAAGCGCGTGACGAAGACGACGGATGGCAAGGACTTTCACTACTGGGGCGGCGAGGTGTATCTCGATGAGATTCACTTCTACAACTATCAGCAGGAAAACCAGGCGGTGGCCCTCGCATCCGGCAGTGTCGACGCGATCTACGAGCTGACACTCGAGCAGTTGGAGCTGGCGCGTGCGATTCCCGGTGCGCATATCTTGTCCGTCGAAGCCGCGCAGACTTTGTGTTGTCGGATGCAGGTTGATGCCAAGCCCTTCGATGACATCCGGGTGCGGCGCGCGGTGATCAAGGCTGCTGACAACGATGCGATCAAGAGATTGGTGCTGGGAGAGCATGGCTCGGTGGCGGCGAATTTCCACGTTTGTCCGGCGCAACCGGACTACTTTCCGTTACCACCGGCCGTCAGGGATGTTGCCGGCGCCCGGCAACTCCTGAAAGAGGCGGGTTATGAATCCGGTCTCGATCTGAGTATTGTCGTGGGTAACAACGATGGTCCCTGGCACCAGGCCGTGTGCGAAGCCTTGCGCGATCAGCTCAAGGACGCCGGTATCAATCTCGCGGTCGACGTGGTGCCGGCCTCGAAATTCTGGGAGGTGTGGAACAAAGTGCCTTTTGGCGCCACCTCATGGTCGCACCGACCCCTCGGCACCATGACCCTCGCGCAGGCGTATCGCACCGGCGCCGCGTGGAACGAAACCCATTTTTCCAGCCCCGAATTCGATCAGGCCCTGGCCGAAGCCGAGGCCACGATCGACATGGCAGAGCGTAAGAACAAGATGCGTAAGGTTGAGCAGGTCCTGCGGGACGCGGCCGTCATGATCCAACCGCTGTGGCGACCGGTGTTCACGCTTGCCGCCGCGAACGTGCACGGCTACCGACCTCATCCGGCCCGGCAGATGCAACTCTCGAAGGTCTGGATGAGTTGAGCCCAACATCATGGGCAAGTTGATCGCGCGCCGCCTGCTGCAGATGCTGCTGATCATGCTGACCGTTGCGGCGTTGCTGTTCACCATCTTCGACAGCGAGCAGTTCCGCAAAAAGGCGGCCTTGGCTGAGCTCGGCGCATTTGGGCTGGCCACTCTTGCGGACGACGATTATCACGGGTGGCTGGAGCACAAGGGTCTCAACCGGCCGGCACCGGTTCGCTTCGTGACCTGGCTCGGCGACATCGCCCATGGCAACCTGGGCCAGTCGACCGAGAAAGATGTTGCGGTGTCGACCTTGTTGAAGGAGAGCCTGGCGAACACCGCTATCCTGGCGTTCTTCGTGTTCCTCATCATGATTCCGGTCTCTCTGACCCTCGGTGTGCTTGCGGGAATGAACGCGGGCGCGCCGCTGGATCGAATCATCTCCTTTGCCGCCGTGTTTACGACTTCCATTCCGCAGATTGCAACCGCCGTGGTTCTCACGGTGGTGCTGGCGCTAGGTTTGGGGTGGGTACCGACCAAATCGGCGATGGTAGACGGCTGGTCGTTTCGCGAGCTCGTGCTACCGCTGCTGACCATTTTGCTCTACGACGTCGGCTACATCGTCAGGATGACGCGCGCTGCGATGGTCGAAGTCATGGGCTCGCAGTACATCCGGACCGCTTTCCTGAAAGGGTTGCCGTACCGGCGGGTGATTCTGAAGCACGCCCTGCGCAATGCCCTGGTCGTTCCGGTCACGCTGATTTTTCTCGAGCTCAACGGGCTGCTCTCCCAGGTCGTCGTGGTCGAGGTCTTTTTTCAGTACGCCGGCTTCGGCCGCATGTTGTTCGATGCGGCCAGCTATGGCGATATCCAGGTACTCCAAGCCGCCACGCTGGTGGCGGTGTGTGTCGCGGTGACGTCGCAATTGTTATCGGACGTTGCCTACCTGTTCCTCAACCCGCGGACCCGGCTCGCTTAGCCCGTGCCTAAACTCTTACTCGCATTGATCTGGCTGCCGCTCGCCGCGTTTGTTCTGTATCGCGATGCGCTTGGAGCATTCGCCTCCTACGTACTGCTGCCGAGTATTCCCGCCGTGGCGGCTCTGTATGTATTGGCCGTGAGTAGCTGGCGACGCTCGTGGGTGGCGCTCCTGGGGGTGACCCTGGTGTGTTTCTGGCTGTTTGTCGCGGTTGCGGTGCCGTTTTTGCCGCTCCCCGATCCGGACAAGCCATTCACGCCTTACGCCTTGCCCGGCACGGTTCAACATGGAATATCGTTCCTGCTCGGCTCAGACACCCGCGGACGCGATGTCCTGTCTCGCACCCTGTGGGGCTGCCAGCGTGTCATGGTATGGGGAATAACGGCTACAGCGGTCGCGTATGCCGTTGGGGCGGTCTGTGGCCTGATCGGTGGGTATCTCGGGGGTTGGTGGGATGAGCTCGTCTCCTTCGTCGGCAACGTACTGTTGTCCTTCCCGGTGATGGTGCTGTTCATTCTCGTCCTCAACGTGCTGGGTCAGAGTGGCTTCAATATCATCATCGCGGTGACGTGCTCGTCCGCGCCGGTCATTATGCGAATCGTGCGCGGCTTGGCCGTGGAAGCGAGGTCGCGGGACTACATCCAGGCTGCGCAGACCCGCGGCGAGCATCCCTTGTGGATCATGTTGGTGGAATTGCTGCCGAATGTGCGCGGTCCGCTGCTCGTCGACGCGTGCTTGCGGCTCGGTTACACCACGGTGGCCATCACCACCCTGACATTTTTGGGCATGGGACTGCAGCCGCCGGATCCAGACTGGGGCCTGATGATCAAGGAAGCGGCGAACGCGGCATTGCTGTGGAAGTTCTCGTACATGCTGATCGTGCCGGCGCTCGCGGTGTCGAGCCTGATCCTGGGCTTCAACCTCATCGCCGACGGCTTGCGTGAGCTCGGCGAGGAGTACGGATGAAGTCTCCAAATCGAGCAGCACCCCAAGCCAGCGCCGGAACGCCCATCCTGGAGTGCCGGAATCTCTCGATCTCCTACTCGAGCCGCAGCGGTGACGTGCCCGCTGTAGTCGATTTCAACCTCAATTTGCTGGCTGGCGAGGCGCACGGGTTGGTAGGGGAATCAGGCTGTGGTAAGTCCACAGTCGCGCTCGCCATAATGCGCCATCTCGGTCCTGCCGGCCGCGTCGTGCGGGGGCAGATCCTCTTCCTGGGGCGCGACATACTCGCCATGGGCGCGGAAGAGTTGCGTCGGATTCGGGGCGCGGCGATCGCCATGATCTACCAGGAGCCGATGGCATCGCTCAATCCCTCGATGAC
>DATBCZ010000007.1:0-2580 GCA_036270175.1 Steroidobacteraceae bacterium
AGCCCCTGCCTGCCCCTTTCGAGGTACCTTCGTGAACGCAAATTCTGCCGCCGTGCCCACGGCCGCTTCTGAATCGTCGTCCCCGGCTTCCGGGTTTAAGGATCTGAACCTGGATGCTGCAGTGCTTCAAGCGCTGGGGGACCTGGGGTACGAGATGCCCACCCCAATCCAGGCCGCGACCATCCCGCCGCTGCTGGCTGGCGTCGACCTGCTGGGACAGGCCCAGACGGGGACCGGCAAGACCGCTGCGTTCGCGCTGCCGGTGCTGACCAAGATCGATGTGAACCGAGCGCAGCCGCAGGCGCTGGTCCTCGTGCCCACGCGCGAGCTGGCCATCCAGGTTGCCGAGGCGTTCCAGAGCTACGCGGCCCACATGAAGGGCTTCCACGTGCTACCGATCTACGGCGGCCAGAGCTATACCCCTCAGATCAAGGGTCTGAAGCGGGGCGCGCACGTGGTGGTCGGAACACCGGGCCGGATCATGGATCACATGAAGCGCGGCACGCTGGATCTCGGTGGCTTGAGCTCCCTGGTGCTCGACGAAGCGGACGAGATGTTGCAGATGGGGTTCGTCGACGACATCGAGTGGATCCTGGAACAGACTCCTCCGACCCGCCAGGTGGCGCTCTTTTCCGCCACTCTGCCGCCACCGATCCGGCGCATAGCGCAGAAACACCTGAAAAAGCCGGTCGAGATCACGATCCAGAGTAAGACGACCACGGCGGCTAACATCCGGCAGCGTTATTGGCTCGTGAGCGGGTTGCACAAGCTCGATGCGCTGACCCGCATTCTCGAGGCCGAGACTTTCGACGGCATGCTGATTTTCGTGCGCACGAAGCTGGAGACAGTCGATCTGTCCGATCGGCTGCAGGCGCGTGGGTTCGATGCGGCTCCCCTCAACGGGGATATTCCGCAGCAGCAGCGCGAGCGTACGGTCAATGCGCTCAAGGCGGGCAAGGTCGATATCGTGGTGGCAACGGATGTCGCCGCTCGCGGGTTGGATGTTGAGCGTATCTCACACGTCGTGAACTACGATGTGCCGTACGACAGCGAATCGTATGTCCACCGCATCGGACGCACGGGTCGTGCGGGCCGTAATGGCGAGGCGATCCTGTTTATCGCCCCGCGCGAACGTAACATGCTACGCGTCATCGAGCGCGCCACGCGCCAAACGATCGAACAGATGAGCCTCCCGTCGATTGCAGACGTGAATGAACAGCGTGTTTCACGGTTCAAGCAGCGCATCACCGAAGCGGTGACGGCGGGTGAGGGTGCTGTTTTCAGAGAACTCATTGAGCAGTTTGAACGCGAGCAGAGCATCCCGGCGATCGATATTGCCGCGGCACTCGCGAGTCTTTTGCAGGGTGGCTCGCCGTTGTTGTTGCCCGAGAAGCCCGAGAGGCAGGAAAGGTTTGAGGGCGGCGGCGAAGGCGGGGGCCGTCATGCACGTGGGGATTCGCGAGGCGACTCGCGTGGACGCGGAGATTCGCGCCCGGCCCCGCGTGGGGAAAATCATGGCGACTCACGCGGACATGCGCGGCAGGAGCCCCGTGGTGACAGATTTGCGTCGGAGCCGCGGAAGCACAGAGGGGCGGATCGTAGTGCCCCGGATAGCGGGCCGAGAAGTGAGCACCGCGCGGAAGGCGTTGCGGACCGCGCGGATAACACGGCGGACAGTGGGGACCGTGGCGCGCAGCCTGCGGACAACATTGCCGGCCGTGGCGACAAGGGCCCGCATGCTGGGGACGCGCGCGCGCCCCGAGCAGAGCGCCCGGAGCGCGGCCCCCGCCACGAGGGGCCTTCTCGCAAGCCGCGCGGCGCGCCAGGCAACATCGCCTTTGAGACGTACCGTATCGAAGTCGGACACGCTCACGGTGTGAAGCCCGGCAATATCGTCGGCGCGATTGCGAATGAGGCGGGCCTCGAGGGGCGCCACATCGGGCACGTCGATATTCACGAGGACCACAGCTTCGTCGATCTTCCCGAGGGCATGCCGAAAGAGATTTTCCGCAGCCTGAAGAAGGTGCGTGTTGTGGGTCGCGAGCTGCAGATTGTCCATGTGAAACCCACTAAGGCTTCCGGACCGGAGTGAGATGCAGATCTGGGTGGACGCCGATGCCTGCCCGGCAGTAATCAGGGACATCCTGTTCCGTGCCGCAGAGCGCACGGGCGTGCGAATGACCCTGGTCGCAAACAAGCCGCTGCGGTTACCGGTGGCGCCTAACCTGCGGTTTTTGCAGGTCCCGCAGGGCTTCGATGCCGCGGATAAGCGCATCGTGGAGTTGATGGAGGCGGACGACCTGGTGGTCACCGCCGATGTCCCGCTCGCAGCTGCTGCAATCGAGAAGGGCGGCATTGCGCTGAATCCGCGCGGTGAGCTCTACACGAAAGAGAACGTGCGCGAACGCCTCTCGGTGCGGAATTTTCTGGACGAGTTGCGTGGCGGTGGAGTGAACACCGGCGGGCCGCCCGCGCTGGGTCAACGAGAGCGGCAGTTGTTTGCGAACCAGTTGGATAAGTGGCTGGCGAGGCGGGCGAAGAAAATTGGGGACGCGCCGGTTTAAGGAGCAGACGCGACGC
>DATBCZ010000008.1:0-2707 GCA_036270175.1 Steroidobacteraceae bacterium
CCAGACGCTCGGCGAGCTCGAACGGGAATTGGCGATGACGCGCTTCGGTGTCATGAAGCACCTCAAAGTGCTGGAAGAGGCGGGACTGATCATCACGCGGCGCGAAGGCCGCGAGAAACTGCACTTCCTCAATGCCGTGCCGATTCGCCTGATACACGATCGCTGGATCGACAAATTCAAGGAGCGCGAGCTGTCCGCGCTCGTGGATCTAAAAACCACCCTGGAGAAAGCCAAATGCCCCCCGTCGCGCAAGAGAGCCTGAATCTCAGTTCAACCACCCACATCCACGAGATTTACATCAACGCCGACGCCGGCGCGATCTGGGATGCACTGACGAAACCGGAGTGGACTTCCCGTTATGGCTATCGCGCGATGTCGAACTATGAGCTGAAGCCCGGTGGAAAATTCCGCTGCATGGCGAATGACATGATGAAGCAGATGGGTCTGCCGGAGATCATCATCGACGGCGAAGTGATCGAGGTAAAGCCGCCGCATAAGCTGGTGCAGACCTATCGCTTTCTGTTCAACGATGCGCACAAAGCAGAGGGATTCACACGCATCACCTGGGAAGTAGTGCCCACGGAGAAAGGGTTCTGCCGCGTCACGATCACACACGACACCGCCGGCGCACCCATGATGTCCGGCGCTACACGCAGCAAGTTCGATCTGAAGGGCGGTGGCGGATGGAACTGGATTCTCAGCGATTTGAAATCACTGCTGGAAACCGGCAAGACGTTGGGTGCTTGAGGACCGACTGCCAAACTGCCGGGCACCTTGTTGCGAATGCCTCAAGAGTGCCCGGCACGCAGATTCCAACGCTGCGCGATGAGCTGGAACACTTCCTCGTATCGCACGAAACTTCAAAGCATCGCCGACATAGACAGCTTCCCTAGAACTTCACCGCGTCGGTGTTACCGCCACACAAAACGACACCAACTCGTTCGCCCGCGGCGGGCCGATAAGCGCCGCTGAGGAGCGCTGCGAATGCCGTGGCGCCGCCGGGCTCGGATGCAACTTTCATGACACGCCAAAGCGTCCGTTGCGCCTCGCGGATGGCGTCGTCTTCGACGAGTACGGCTTGCTCGACGTACTTCTGCGCCAGAGGAAACATGAGCTGGCCGACCTGACGAGGCGCGAGAGACTCGGCGGCGATTCCACCTGCTTCCGCATCGACGGGGTGTCCGGCCTCGCGCGCGCGATACAAAGTCGGAGCCGTACGAGGCTCGACGGCCACGAGTCGAACCCGTCCAGCGAACCACGCCGCCATGCCACCGATGAGGCCACCGCCGCCGACGGCAACGAGCAGAGTGTCGAGACCGTCGAACCGGCCGGCGAGTTCGGCACGTGGTGACGGCACGGGCTCGGGGCGCAACGACTCAGCGCGTAGCGACGGCACGGGCTCGGGGCGCAGCGACTCAGCGCGTAGCGACGACACGAGTTCGGGGCCGGTCGCAACTCCCCCGCACTGCCGCTCGATCTCCAAGCCTACAGTGCCCTGCCCCAGCAGCGTCGCCGGCTGGTCGAAGGCATGAATCTCCATTGCCCCTGACGCTGCCGCAAACTCTCGGCTGGCTGCCAACGCGTCTGCGTACCGCTCGCCTGCGATCACCAGGTCCGCCCCGAGCTCCCGGATGCGGTCCCGCTTCGTCGCCGCGGATACGTTCGGCACGAAGATCCTAGCCGGCACCCCTAGTTTGTGGGCCGCAAACGCCACGGCGAGTCCATGGTTGCCACCGGAGGCGGCGACGACGCCGGCGGGCGGAACGGGCCGCGAAAGCAAACTCGCCAGCGCGCCGCGCGGCTTGAATGAGCCGGTGTGCTGAAGCAACTCGAGCTTGAAAACGATGGGGCGCCCTTCGAGCGCAAAGTCCGCCGCGTCGACTTCGATCACGGGGGTCCGCCGCACATGAGAGCGAATCAGCTCATACGTCGCGGCGATGGCCTCTCGATTGATAGCAGCTATGTCCATTGGAAGATGACCCATGCGGGCTTCGGCCCGGCAATGAAGCAATCGGGACGTTGCCACGTAACGTCGAGTTGCGCAACGAAAGTGGAGCGCGAGTTGCTGTGAAAAGTAGATAATTCGAGTGCGGCGCCTAACCGAGGCGGGCTGAGGTTTATCAATGAATAGCGTGCTGAGTGCCTTCCTCCTGACCTTCGCGGGGTTGTTCCCGATCGTGAATCCCATCGAGGCGGCGCCGTTCTTTCTCGGCCTCACCGCCGGGATGTCATCCGCGGAGCGCACCATGCTGGCGCGCAAGGCCGCGATCAACGGGTTCGCGTTGTTGTTGGGATCGATGGTCCTCGGGCCGTGGCTGCTCGAATTCTTCGGCATCGAGTTGCCGGTCATGCGCATCGCCGGCGGGCTGGTGGTGACGGCACTCGGATGGAAGCTGCTCTCGCAGGAGAGTTGGTCGGACCACGGCTCGAGCGGCATGCAGCCCGGCGTCGAGCGGAAGGTCGGCAGTTTCTATCCGCTCACCATGCCGCTCACGGTGGGCCCCGGCTCCATGTCAGTTGCGATTACCATCGGCAGCCGCAAACCCATGACCGAAACGCATCTGACCGACATGGCGCTGCACGCCGTGGGCGCATTCGCCGGTGTCGTTGCGATCGCGATCACGATCTACATCGCCTACCGGTTCGCGGAAAGTTTCGCGCGAGTGCTCGGGGCCACGGGGCTCGAGGTGCTGGTGCGTTTGTCCGC
>DATBCZ010000009.1:0-3935 GCA_036270175.1 Steroidobacteraceae bacterium
AGTCCGAAAGACCTCGAGGCGATCGACGCTCAATTGTCGTTATTCGAGAGGGATGCCGCACTCGGCCAATACAGCATAAGTATTCTTGTTGTGATCGAAACGAGCGTAGGACTGCGCGCGCTCTACGACATCCTTCGCAGCACGCCACGTGTCCGCGGCGCGGGGCTGGCAACGGCCGAGGAAGGTGACCTCATGCTCGACATCGGCGGGCAGTGGACCCCTTCGGGCGAAGCGCTCACCTACGCCCGCGGAAAATTCGTGTGCGACGCTCGAGCAGCGCAAGCCATGTGGATACTGGACGGTGCGTTCATGAACCTTCGCGACCAGTCTGCGCTGGCGACGGAGGCGCGAATCGCCCGAACGCACGGATTCAGCGGCAAAGTGGCCGTTCATCCACGGCAGGTGGCGACGATCAACGAGATTTTCTCTCCCACGGTGGAGGAAATCGAGCGCGCGACCAGGCTGTTGGAAGCCTTCCGGAAGGCGGAAGGGCAAGGGCGCGGGGCTGTCGAGTTTCGCGGCATGATGGTGGACTACGCCAACGTCAGATGGGCGGAGCGCATACTGCAGCAGGCGACAGCGCCGCAGCGCAAGAAGTAATGCCAACCCTCGATCTTTCAGCTCACCCCGCTACCCGAAGCCAGAAACAGGCTGACCGTGTCCGTGAGCTTCCGGGTCCGGGCATTGACGACACCGAGTTCGGCCAACTCATACAGCCGCTGGGCGGTGAGAATCTGGAGAATGTCGGCGTTACCGACGCGATAACCCTGCCGCGTCAATCCCAGCGAGCTGTCGGCCGAGGTGAGCGCCTGCTGTTGTGTCTCCAACGCCTCGGCGTCGTGGTCCAGCGCGTGCAGAGTATCGGCTACCTGTCCGAATGAATTCAACACCACGAATTGGTACCGTGAGAAGGCGGCCTGGTATTCATCCTGTGCCGCGCGCCTGTGCGCCGTGAGCGTGCCACCATGAAAGATCGGTGCTGTAATGCCGCCGATGAGGCTCCAGGCAGAGGCGGTTCCACCGGTAAGGAGGCCCTCCTCGGCCCAACCCGAGCTCAACGTGATCCGAGGATAAAGATCCGCGGTGGCGATCCCCACCTTGGCGCTGGCCTCATGTAATTGGGCCTCGGCGGCGCGAATGTCGGGGCGCGAGCGGACCAGTTCGGACGGTACCACCAGACTCAACTCCCGCGGCAACACGAACTGGTCGAGCGCAAAATCCGGCGCTGTCCATTCAGACGGCGCTTTGCCAATGAGAACCGCCAGCGCGTCCTTCGCCACATCCAGCTCCTGATTCAGGGGCGGCAGCAGCGTGCGATCCTGGTCCCGTTGGCTGGTGGCCTGGAGCACATCGATGTCCGAGACCACCCCCACGCGGCGGGCGGCGCGGACCAGTTCGATTGTCTTCTCATCCGCGGTCAAAACTTCTTGCACGACCGCCATCTGCGCCCGGATGGACGCGATGTGCAGAACCTGTGTGACGGTATCGCCCACAACGCGCAAGCGGGCGGCCCGCAACTGCTCGTGCTCATAGTCCGCGGAGGCCCCGGCCATCTCGATCCGATGACCCGTCGCTCCGAAGATATCCAGGTCATACGAGACCGTTGGCCCCAGGGTGTAGGCCGAGAAAGTGGGGAAAGTCTCCGCCTCCGGGCCTAAGAAGGAGGCGCCGTACTTGCGGCGCTCGACGCCGGCCGCAGCATCAACCTGGATGGAGCGTGCACCGCGCGCCGCATTCAGTCCCTCTTGCGCCCTGGCCAGATTGGCGCGCGCCACCTCGAGTGACAGGTTGTTTTGCAGCGCCAGGTCGACCACGGAATCGAGTTCCGGTGATTGCAGTTGCGTCCACCAATTGTCGGGCGGCGCAGCGCCCAGGACGATCGTCTGCCTCGAGGTCGGCGACGCGTCGCTTCGACCCGCGGCGGGCGCCTCGTCGGAATTCGTCGTCGTGCCCGTATAAGACTGCAAAGTGGGTTGCGCGGGCGGTGAGTACTTCGGGCCTGTTGCACATCCAACCAACATGGTGACGGACGCCGCGAGGGCGGCTATGAATGACCTGGTGAACCTACTCAATGCGACTCTCCCGCAGGACCCGCACTCGCTTTCTTGAAGCAACACACGGCAATCAGCGCGAGGCCCAGCAAGACACTTTGTAAAATAATCGTATCGGACAAACCCAGGATGAGCGCCTGGCGGTGCAGAACGCGACCGGTGGCGATCGCCGCCTCGTGTTGGGCGATCGACGGGTCGGCAGTCACGCGGTGTAGGAAGAAGCCCGCGAGGCTCTGCAGGCGCTCGCGCGCGGGCTCTCCCGAGAGCGACACCTGTGAGGTGAGGATGTCGGAATGATATTGCTCACGCTGGGTTACAAAGGTCTGCAGGACGGCGATACCGATGGCGCCGCCCAGGTTGCGCACCATGTTGAACAGGGCTGACGCGGAAGGGGCGTGCTCTCGCTCGATACCTGCGATCGCCAGCGCCGTCATCGGCATCATCACCACCGACTGTGCCACGGCGCGCACCAGGCTCGAGAAAATGAATTGCGGTCCGGAGAAGTCTCCCGACAAAGGAACGGCCAGGAGGCTGCCCAGAATGAAGAGGGTATAGCCGCCGATCACCAGGTAGCGGGGGTCCACGAATTTCACCACCCGCGGCATGAGCGGCAGCAACACCAGTTGTGGCAGCCCAATCCAGATCAGCACCGAGCCGATCTCCTGGGCGTTGTAGCCTTGCACCCGCGCCAGGTAGAACGGCACGATGTACAGCCAACCAAACAGAGAGAAGCCGAAGAAGAAGTTGGCGATCGACCCCAGTGCGAAGTTGCGCCGCGCGAACAGCCTCAGGTGCAACAACGGTCGCGCGTACACGAGTTGCTGGATGCAGAAGGCCACTAAGGCGACCGCGGCGATGACGGCCAGGCGGCTGATGAACGGCGATCCAAACCAGTCGTCCTTGTTGCCCTCTTCCAACACAGTCTCCAGGCATCCCAGGCCTATGGCCATGGTCGCGATGCCCACCCAGTCGCCCTGGCGCAGCAACTCGAGACGACGGGGCTCGCGATCGAGTGACAGCCACAGCATGACCAACATCACGGCGCCGGGCAGCAGATTGATCAGAAAGATCGACTGCCAGCCGAAGTTGTCGTTACAGTAACCGCCGATGACCGGCCCGATCGAGGGCGCGAAGATCGCCGACACCGAATAGATGGTGAGACCGATGGGGTGCTTGGACGGAGGCAGGCGGGTCATGATGAGGGTAAACGCCAGCGGGATGAGCGAACCGCCGGCAAAGCCCTGCAGCGCCCGCATGACGATCATCTGCCCCAGGTTAGTCGCGAACGTACAGCCGACCGTGAACACCAGGAAAAAGAACGTACTGGCGAGCAGGTAGGTTCGTATCGAAAAGGCGCGCGCGAACCAGCCACTGAGGGGAATGACGATGATTTCGGCGACCAGGTAGGCGGTCACGATCCAGCCGCCCTCGTCCACTCCCGCACCGATCGCACCTTGCAGGTCGGCGAGCGCCGAGCTCACGACCTGGATGTTGAGGATTGCGAGAAAAGCACCCAGGCAGGCGCCCAGCACAGCGAGCCAGGTTTTGCGCGAAACCTCGGGCTCGACGCGCTGCGCCGGCGCGCTCGTTATTGTCAATGATGCGCTCGACACGACTCAGCTTGCCTGTCGCGCGGTAGTCGCGGGCTGTTGGTGGCGCGTGTCGACCGCCACGTCCACTGACATGCCGGGACGGAGCCGGCCCGCCAACTGCCGCGGGTCGTCGAACACGACTTTGATCGGGATCCGCTGCACGATCTTGGTGAAATTGCCGGTCGCGTTGTCCGGGGGTAGCAAGGCGAACTCGAGGCCACTGGCCGGAGCCAGGCTGTCCACATGTCCAGCCAGTCTCTCGCCCGGGAAGGCATCCACGCTGAGACGGACT
>DATBCZ010000010.1:0-2799 GCA_036270175.1 Steroidobacteraceae bacterium
TTCAGCTTCTATGCGGTGGTGGTGCTGTTCATCGTCGTCGTGATGGGCATCATCGCGAAGCTGGCCGGCTTCAGCTTGTGGCGCTTTCTGCGCTACATCAAGGACGAAATCATCATCGTGCTCGGCACGGCGTCGTCGGAAAGCGCGCTGCCGCGTCTGTTGATCAAGCTCGAAAGACTCGGCTGCGCCAAACAGACCGTCGGGCTCGTGTTGCCGACCGGCTATGCGTTCAACCTCGATGGCACGTCGCTCTTCATGTCGATGGGTGTGATGTTCATCGCGCACGCGTACAACGTGCCGATCTCGCTCGAACATCAGATCGGCCTGCTGTTGCTGATGCTGCTGACGTCCAAAGGCGCGGCAACGGTGTCGGGCGGCTCGTTCGTGGTGTTCGCGGCGACCGTGGCCTCGACGGGCATTCTGCCGGTGGAAGGGGTCGCGATCATCTTCGGTGTGTACCGGTTCATGTCGATGGCCATTGCAACGTGCAATACGATCGGCAACAGCCTCGCCACGGTGGTGATCGCCAGATGGTCGCGCACGTTCGACGCCAGCGTGGCCGAGCGGCATCTGTATCCCGAGCGGTATCCGGCAACCGCGCGGGCCGACGCCAGTCTAGCCCGACCTTCGCAAACAAGGTGTCAAATCGACGGATTATGCCTTCCGTGGATGGTCAAATTGGCTTTGAAGTCATACATGAAATAATGTTGGCGCCCAGCGGTCAAGCTCGAAGACCTTCACAGCGCGCCGCTGCTCTGCCGTGAGCTCCGGCGCCAGCATCGCGGTGGGGCGTCGTCCGGTCGCTCCGGTCTTCGTCCTCACCAAGGTCACCTTGATTTCGGCCAGCGCTTCCATCATCCGACGGGCCGAAGCCTCGGTGCGCAGTGCGATCTTTGCCAGGCTCACGAGCATCAGGCCGAGCACGGTCGCGAAGGTGTGCAGCCGCAGCGATCCGTCGGCCCACTGGTGCGACGGCCCCCACGGAACCACACCCCCTTTCTTCGCCCGGCGGAACAGTTCCTCGACGTTCCACTGCCCCCGGAAGGCGTGGACGATACGCCCCGTACTCCAGTTGTGCCGATCTGTACACAACACCCGTTTGCCCAGCCGTGTCCGTTCCAGCGTGCGACGCAATGCGTCATCGACGTACCAGTACAAGGTTGGTGCCGACTCGCTCCCGGCGATGGTGGTCACAACGAAGCTCGCCAGATGTTCCCGAGCGAGCGCCTTCTTGACCCGCAGCTCCAACCGACTGCGAGTGATGCGGCCTTTTTCGACCGACCCCTGCAGTGTGCTCAATTCCGCCTTCGCCTTGCGCAGCGCCGCCGCGATCCCGCGCTTCTGGCCCGCCAGCAGCTCCTGGCTCTCCACCACCACGAGCGTGCGGTCCAACTCGCCAACGGTTGTTCGCATCCGCGCTGCCCGCACGTCACTGAGCTTGCCCGACAGCGGCTTCATCGCACCGCGTTGCGCCGCCATCTGCAGCGCCTCTTCCGCGGCCTTGTGCCCCAGCGGCAACGAGATGAGGCTGTAGTAGCCGGCCGCATCCAGATCGAGTTCGAGCTGCGGGCTCCAGAACCCGCCGTCTCGCACCACCGTGCGCTGCGCCCGGCGCTCGCGACCCTCGGCACTGTCCAGCGCCTCGTGCAACTGCGCCAACCCCGCCAGGCACGCCGCGAGCACCGCCTGGTCCGATCCGTTGCCGGGATATGTCCGGTACAACAACGGCACATGGCCCGTCTCGCTGACCAGCAGGCCCAGCCCGACTACGCGCAGGTCCCCTCTCTTGCTCTTGGCGTGCCCCCGTCGAGCCAGCTCGCCGGGCGTCTGCGTGTCGATGTGGGTATCGAAGTTCGTCGTATCGAACGCGAGCACGTCGGCCGAGAGCCCGAAGCGGGCGACGGCGGCCTTCGCGATGGCCACCTGCGCCTGCTCCAACTGCTCATCGGTCACTTGCTGCGCGACGCGATGAAAGGCCTGGCCCGTGAACGCGGAGCCGGGCAAGCACGACAGGCGCGGCAGACTCGCATCGAGAAACTCCCCCAGTTCCCGCTTGGGTCCCGGCGCACAGGCGCGCTGGATCGCCACGGCCACCGCCAACTCGCCCACCGATGGGCCGCCTTTGGCGCCAACCCCGCCGCAGGCCCGATCGATCTGCCCGACCAGGTCCAGTTGTTCGGCGACCCAGATCAACGCCCCGACATCACCGACGCCGCGCGTGCCCACCGTCTGGGTCGCACTCAGATCCGCGACTCGCGGTGGATCGGCCGGTCCCAGCACGACCTGGCGTGCAACGGAGCGGCCGCACTGGGCATCCCACACGGACTGTGCCGCGATGCGGTAGCGATGACCGTTGACTTCTCGTTCGAAGATGTGCATGTTCTTTCATGTAGCATCTTCAAATCAAAGAATCAAGCGAAATTCAATGTCTACGCCATCTTCCGCCTCGGCGTCACCACCGAACAACGCCGAACTTGCGAAGGTCGGGCTAGGGCCGGAGCGCTTCGCGCAATATGCGAAAGAGTTTAACTATGGGAACGCCGATATATCAGGCGACCCCGGCAAGCACAATGGTCTCGAGCGCTCCTGGATCGAGTCGTCATTGAAGATTTCTCCTTTGGAGCAAATCACCTTCCTCGAGAAGTTCATTAACGGTCAGCTGCCTGTGTCCCCGATCGCGTTCGACATGACGAAGCGGATCGTTGAATCGAGCACGCTTCCCGATGGCTGGTCGGTTCACGGCAAAACTGGCATGGCTTATCCGCGCAAACCCGATGGAACGTTTGACGAAGACCATCC
>DATBCZ010000011.1:0-3128 GCA_036270175.1 Steroidobacteraceae bacterium
CCGCAGCGCCCGCCCGGCCGAGTTGGCCACGTACCCGAGCTCGCGGGCGGCGGCGCGCACCGCGTCCTTGGTCGCCCGGCCGATCCGCGGATGGTCCGCGAGGGCCATCGAGACCGCGCTCGGCGAGACGCCCACGGCAGCGGCGATGTCGCGCAGCGTCGCCGGGCCGCGGCCCGGAGCAGAAGGCTGCGGCTTCGACAACGCACGGGCCGAGGAATCAGGGACAGACATGAGGCGACACCTTCGAAGAAGAGCGGCGGCAGTGCGCTGGACGGGGAACGGACCATGAACCGGACTCTGATAATGCGTCAAACCGGATCGGCCGGATGCTCGCGCCCACGGAACTCACCTCGACTCGATGACCGGCGGCTCCGCGCAGAGCAGCGGGACGGCAGGCGTACGTTGCGGCAGTCACCACGAGCGGAATCTCCGCGTATGCCACAGCCGCAGCCATGACCGGCAGCTGGGAAGCCGGTGCCGAGTCCAGATTTCGTCGTGCTGACCCAGCCCTCATCGGAAGCCTCCCAGGTGTGTCGCAGTGGTGCTGAAGCGTTTGAGCAAGCTCTGTCGATCAGGCGATGATCAGAAAGAAGAGATGAAAAGATGTGCTGGAACGCTTCAGCAGCGTGAGTTTAGGAGCGGCGTCTTGCAGCCGTCAAGAGCCCGAAACCCAGGTGACACATGTGCATCGGCGGCCGCCCCCTCGCCCTCCTGCGGTACGGCTAAGGACCCGCCTCCCCTCCGAGTCAACCGCCCACCAGCTCACCTGCCTCGCCACCGACCCCGACCTCGACCTCGACCTCGACGCCGCTTGGCGCGAGCAGGTGGCCGTGGTGCTGGCGGGGGTGGACGGGTATCAGGAACAGGGGGTGCGGTTGCTCGAAACCCTTGCTGCCCTCTTCGACCGCGACGCCTCCTTGCGTGAGCAGGCGACCAGGGGCAGGCGGAGTTGGACGGCACCAGGACTGGGCTCGGGGCATCACTGACCGGCAGTTGCTCGTCCAAGGGCCGGACGGCTCGCGCCCACATCAACCCCGACGCGAATCAGCCTTGATCCACCATCCCGCCTTCCTCTCTCTCGGCGATGACGCCTTCCAGAAGTGTCTGGAAGACGCCGGCGTTCCGCAGCGCGTGAGTGAAGTAGGCCGCCGACGAGGTGCCCGTGGCGCGGGTCCTTTTCCGACGGCCCCTTCCCGAACGGTGCGGGCTAGTTTCCCAGCACACCGCTCTCCAGTGATCTTTTCCGGGTGGATGACGTCGCTCGTCCCGCATGGATGTCCTCGTGGCAAGGTCGGCAGACGACCAGGGTCTTGCGTCGCCTCATTGCCATCAACTTCACCCATACGGGGCGCTCGACTCGGCCCTGCTGCTTGATATCGGCGAGCTTCCGGATGTGATGGACCTCAACCCGGCTCGTTGATCCGCACATCTCGCAGCAGTCCGCAAGGAGCCGTTTTACCAACTCGGTGGTGCTGATGTGATTGGGTTTCAACGGTTCCCGGTCGGCCAGTACCGCTGTGCGCCGTCGTTTGAGCGGGATGCCGCCGAAGCGGGCAACCAGCGCTTTCTTCTCGCCGCCGCGCTCGACAATAACCTCAAAGCACTTTCGCGGTCCGTCTGGAGTGTCGATGGTCGCCTTGTATTTGCGGGCCATCTTCGTGACGGTCGATTTATGCTTCGAGGCCAGGGTCTTGAGCATGGACGTCTCCATAACCCATTGCAGGCGGTTCAGGCGGGCGACGTTCTGGGCGAGAAGATAGTACTGCACGAGTCCCCGGTACTCGGCTTGGTACGTCGCCACGATGGAGAAATCGCTGTCGTGGAGAAGCACGCCACGGAGTTTCGGTTTTCCGCCGCCCATGTAGGAGACACAGCGCTGCCGGATTACCTCACGTGGCACGAAGAGCCCGATGATGCCGTTCGCGGATCGCCGCGACCCGGTGAGCTTCGTGTCGCACTGCTGGGCTTTCACTTCGTAGCCGAGGAAGTGTGCCGCCTGGCTGGTGGCGTGTGTGACCAAGGTCTTGGATTCGGACAGTTCCAGCAGGAGTTCTTCCAGTAGGAATGTTCTGATCCGTGTCTTGATCTCCTCGGCCTCGTGCTTGGGCCCGGCGAAACCGAGCAGCCAGTCGTCGGCATACCTGACATACCGGAGGCGCCGGTAGCCCGGATCATATGGGTCGCTGCTTGGCAGGCTCCGCATCCTTAGCCGGAACTGCCTTACTGCAGCGCGGTCTCCGCGCCGCTTCGCCCAGTACATCCGGCTGTCGAGCCGGTGGTATTCACGATGGTGCCGTCGTTGCCTGCCGCGGTTGTATTCCGGCAGCAGCTTCTGCTCAATGAACTGATCGAGCCTGTCAAGGTAGATGTTGGATAAGACGGGCGATGCCACACCGCCCTGGGGAGTCCCACTGAGCGTCGCGTTCCATCGCCAGTCCTCCAAGTAGCCGGCCTTGAGCATGGCCTGGATCAGCCGCAGGAACCGGCCATCGTGGATCTTCTCCCCGAGGATCGCGAGCATGATCTCGTGGTCCAGGCTGCCGAAGCAGTCGGAGATGTCTCCCTCGATGAACCAGCGTGTTCCGGTCCAGTGCTTCACCACGTCCTGCAGCGCGGTGTGGCAGCCCCTCTTGGGGCGGAACCCATGGGAACGATCGGAGAATTGGACGTCATAATACGCCTCCAATAACAGACGTACGACTTCGGCGACCAACTTGTCCGACCATGTCGGCAGACCGAGCGGGCGCTTCTTCTTCGTGCTCCCTTTCTTGTCGATGTAGACCCGCTTGACGGGCGTCCATCGATACGACTCCGACCGCAGTGTGCCGATGATTGTGTCGATCTTCGCCCGTGACATGCCGTCCACGGTCTCCCCGGTGACCCCGGGCGTCATCGCACCGGCATTGCGGTAGATGCGTCCGTAGGCCATCAGGAACAGCTGCGGATTGAACAGCTGCCGATAGAGCCTTTCTAGCGGCAGGCTTCGTCTGCCGCGTTCCCGGATGACGTCCAGTACCGTTTCGGCGCTCTGCATTACGCATACCTCACGTTGCCGGATGTCGAGTTCACCTGTGCCCCTTCGCCCTCATTCCGGCTTTCCCGGACTTCATGGCCGGTCGTAACTCCGG
>DATBCZ010000012.1:0-4043 GCA_036270175.1 Steroidobacteraceae bacterium
AGATACTGATCGAACCAGGCCACCAACCGCCGGTTGAGATCCGCCACGTGCTCCGGCTTAACCAGGTGATGTCCCTCGTCCGCGTAGACAACCAGTGAGGTTGGTACGTTGAATTCGCGCAGTCCGTGCCAGAACTCACGTGTCTGCTCGGTCGGGCACTCGACATCGTGCTCGCCGACGTAGAGAAATATCGGGGTGCGGGCTGCCTTGATCGAGCGGATCGGTGAGAGCCGGTCATAGATCTCCGCATCGTCATACGCCGAGGCACCGAAGTAGGGAATCATCCACTGGTCGATGCCGTTCTGACCGTAGTAGGCGACCCAGTCCGCGATCCCAGCACCGGCCGCTGCCACCTTGAAACGGTGCGAGTGGGTTACGGTCCACATGGTCATGTACCCGCCGTAGCTATGACCGTAAATCCCGAGTCGGGTCTCGTCGATCGGCGCCACTTGTTTGACGGCGTCGATGCCAGCCATATCGTCCCGCAAGTCACCGCCACCGAAGTCCCGCACGTTCGCCCGGGTGAATGACTCGCCCTGGCCATAGCTGCCGCGTGGGTTGGGCTGAAACACGAAGTAGCCGTTACGCAGCCAACCCGCAATCATGTTGTCCCACAGAAAGTGCGACGTGACGACCGCTGCCGGACCGCCGTGGACGACCATGATCATGGGATAGGTCTTGCCCGCCTGCACATCGAGCGGGCTGAGCAGCCAGCCCTGGACGGAGAATGTGTCGCTCTTCCAATGGACATCACGCGCGGTGTGCGCCGGTTTGAGACTGTCGTTATCGTGAGTGATGGGCTTCGTGTCCCCCAGCGCCCCGTATTCGATGCGCGGAGCATAGTCGAACGATTCAGACATGAGCGCCGCGTGGCGTCCCGAGCGATCGAGTGCAATCCAGCTCTCGCCCTCTTCATATGTGGCCGCTTGCAGGTGGACATGCGCGACAGTGGAAGCAACAGGGTCGACGGTCGCCGTACCCACCTCGCCTCCCACGGCGAGACCCGCGACGAGCCGTTTTCCCCGCCAGGCGAGCCACGTGAAACTGCCCTGATACGCGGGAGTGACATCGATCGGCTGACCGCCACCGATATCGACGACATAAACATCGCCCCCCACCGACCCGAAATCGCTCATCAATCCGCCGATAAAGGCAACATGGCGGCCGTCGGGCGCGACGCGCGGGAAGTTCATCTGGAAAGCGGGCGCAACGATGACCCGCGACGCACCGTCCAACGTGTAGGATTGGAGTTTGGCCACCCACCAGTTGTTATCGCCATTGCCTTGTGCCGCCGTGGCGACGAATCCCCGGCCATCGGGTGTCCAGTCGTATTCGTAAACGAAGGTCGCGT
Source organism: Steroidobacteraceae bacterium (assembly GCA_036270175.1). Classification (GTDB taxonomy): domain Bacteria; phylum Pseudomonadota; class Gammaproteobacteria; order Steroidobacterales; family Steroidobacteraceae; genus 13-2-20CM-66-19. The sequence goes on from DATBCZ010000012.1 coordinate 1,352, forward strand.
CGGGCGAAACAAACTTCAATTCACCCCCGGCCGCGCCGACGGTCGCAATCCTCTGGAAGTCCTCGCTCTCACCGATTTCCCCGACCTCGCGCGCGCCCGCCTGAATCGCGCCGCTCTCCTTGTGGGCGCCCGCCGTGGCCAGCACGGCGATCGAGCGGCCATCCGGCGACCAGCGTGGCGACGCAATCAGGCCTTTCAGCTCGACAATCCGGCTCGCGACAAAGCCACCCTTCTGTGTTGGATCGGGCGCAGCGCCGTAGAGTGTGGCAACACCGTCAGCGCTGCCGGTAAATACAAGCGTTCTGCCATCCGGCGACCATGTCACGCTGGCATATTTACACTTCGCGCAGGGGTCCAGCCGAGCCCGGATCGCCCCGTCATTACCCCGGACCACCACCGCTCCGTGTTGTTCGGTAGTCGCGTAAGGCTGGCGAACGGTCTCGACGGCTGCGATCTGCTGCCCATCCGCATTCAGGGCTACAGAGGCATATTGATGGAGCACCCCAAGGTCTGGAGCGGCGGAGGCAGCCAAGGCGAGCGTGGGTAAAAGAGCGGCGAGCATTACATCCATCTCCTGGGCGCGGCAGGTTCGCGCATGAAAGGAGTAGCATAGCTGCTCCTTTGAGGGGGAACAGCGTATGCGCGACGAGAGCGAGAAAGCGGCGACCAGCGGAATCCTGCTGTCCATCGACCAGGGCACCAGCTCCAGTCGTGCGATCGCGTTTTCCCCTGACGGCACCCTGGTTGCCACCGAGCAGCAGGCTTTTGAGCAGATCTATCCGGCCTCGGGCTGGGTCGAGCACGACGCCGAGGTCATCTGGGCGACCGTCCTCTCCACGACGCGCGCCGTCATCGAGCGCCTGCGCGGGAAAAAGGCGGCCCCTATCATTGCCATCGGTCTCACCAATCAACGTGAGACGACGGTGGTCTGGGATCGCCGCACCGGCATACCCATTCACAACGCGATCGTCTGGCAGGACCGGCGTACCGCCGAGCGCTGCCGGCAACTCACCGAACAGGGGCACGAGGCCGAAGTGGTCGAGAAGACCGGTCTGCGCCTCGACCCCTACTTCTCGGCGACCAAGCTGGCCTGGATTCTCGATAAGGTTCCCGGCGCGCGGGATCTGGCCAAAGCGGGCCACATCGCCTTCGGCACCGTGGATAGCTTTCTGATCGCGCGTCTCACACGCGGCCGCCTGCACGTCACCGACGTCACGAATGCGAGCCGCACGGCGCTCTTTGACATTCGGACCGGTCGTTGGGATGAGAGTCTGTGCGGACTTTTCAACGTACCGATGAGTTGCCTGCCCGAGGTGCGCGACAGCGCGGGCGACTTCGGAATGACCGACCCGAATGTGCTGGGCGAGGCGTTCCCGATCCGGGGGGTGGCCGGAGACCAACAAGCCGCGCTCATCGGCCAGGCCTGCTTCGCCGCCGGCGATCTGAAAAGCACCTACGGCACGGGCGCTTTCATGGTTCTCAACACCGGGCGGCACCTCGTACGTTCCGCGAATCGCCTGCTCAGCACGGTCGCCTACCGCCTGAACGGTGAGATGACCTACGCGCTCGAAGGCTCGATCATGTCGGCCGGAGCGACGATCCAATGGTTGCGCGACGGGTTGGGCCTGGTTTCGCGCGCGCCCGAAGTGGAAGCGCTGGCGAGTTCGGTTCCGGACTCCGGCGGCGTTTACCTGGTGCCGGCTTTCACCGGCCTGGGCGCACCCTACTGGGACCCTGACGCGCGCGGCGCCCTCATCGGACTCACTCGCGCTTCCGGCCGCGGCGAAATCGCACGCGCCGGCCTCGACAGCGTCGCGTACCAGACTCGAGACCTGTTGGATGCGATGGCCGCCGACAAGATCCGACCTCCCGCACTGAAGGTCGACGGCGGCATGGCGCAGAACGGGCTCTTCCTGCAGCGTTTGGCCGATATTCTGAATCTGCCGATTCTCCGACCGAAGATGGCTGAGTCCACGGCTTTCGGCGCGGCTTGCCTCGCGGGACTCGGCAGCGGCACCTATGCGTCGTTGGACGAGGTGGCGAGTCTGTGGAAGCCCGATGCGCAGTGCGAGCCGCGGCTCGACTCCGCGGCCCGGGAGCGCGAACTGGCGGGCTGGCGCGAAGCGGTGAAGAGAGTGAGGACAACCTGAGAGCCGCTCGGCCTCACGCGGAGCTAACCGTCACTCAGGCGCCGAACGACGCTCTCGTCAAGCGCCGGACCGGGCGCTCCTCACGCGCCGAACCAGGCCTTCACCCGTTCCCGCGCGGGCGCGTCCAGGTGCAACCCCAGCTTCGACCGGCGCCACAACGCATCGTCTCCCGTGCGCGCCCATTCCTCGGACCGCATGAGATTCAACTCCGCTTCGTAAACCCCCGGCGCGATCTCGGCACCGAGGTCGCTCAACTGCCGCGCCTTGCCGAGTATCCGCTCGACCCGCGTTCCGTACGAACGGCAGAGTCGGCGAATCAACGCCGGCGGTGCATAGGCGTGGTTCCGCGCCGTTTCCGCCGCAAACGCGTCGAGGTCGCCCCGTGGAATATCTCCTCCCGGAAGTATTGCGCTCCGGGTCCACGGCCGCGAGGAAACTTCCAACACCGGCAGGAGTTTCGACAGCGCGTGCTCGGCCAGCTTGCGATAGGTCGTCAGCTTGCCACCGAAAATCGACAGCAGCGGGGCCTGCCCCGCGGCGGC
>DATBCZ010000013.1:0-12457 GCA_036270175.1 Steroidobacteraceae bacterium
CGTCGACGCGAGCGGTGTCGATACGTTCGCAATGCCAGTCGCCGTCGGCGTTGGGCACGCCGGCGTTTCTAGCTGCCGACTGCCATTGTGAGCAGGGGTTGATGGGGTCGACGGGAAGGAAGACTTGTGTGAGAGGGCTGGACTGCCTGGCGTCCATGAACACTTGTTGTGCCGGCCGCACGAATAGGGAAGTTGCCGCCACGCCATCGATGAGAAAAAAGCCGGCCGGCGTGTTGGCTGGCTCGATGCGCACCTTGCCGTTTGAAACAAACATTCTGCCGCCACCGTCCGTCGCCGCGCCCGTCGCATCGCGGCTGACGATATCCGCGGAGAACTCGTGTGCCGGGGGCGTTTGAGCAAACGCCCCGGCACACGAGAGGAGCAGTACCTTACTGCAGGTAGCTCTGGTTGACCGCATGGTCGAAGTCGAACATGTCGAACAGGTCGTCCAGCGCCGGCATGTTGGCAGGCACGTACGGCTCTTCAGACCGCATGCGCGGGTTCGGCAGGTTGTCGCGGCTGCGATCGGTCAGCGGACGGAGGTGCCAGTTGCGCTCGATGAACTTCAGGAGCGAGACATGGTCGCTGTACGCATGATTGACCTTGCCGCCCGTGGTGTACGGGGAGAGCACCAGCAGGGGGATGCGCGGGCCGTCGCCGAAGAAGTCGATCGGCTGGATGAAGCCCGAGTCATAGTAGCCGCCGGCCTCGTCCCAGGTGATGAACACCGCGGTGGTGGCCTTGAGCTTCGGATTGGCTTCGAGCGCGTCGAGTACCTGCTGCACATAGGCCTCGAAGAGATCGATCTTGGAGGATTGCGGGTGGCCGTCGAGCAGTCCGTCAGGCTTGCCTATGGAGACCGCCGGCAGCGTGTTGCTCTTGATGTCGGCCAGCAGGTCGACGGTGTCCTTGATATGGGCGGCCCGCTGGGTCGCATTCCCCATGATCGAACTCGCGTACTGGAAGGGATTGCAGATCTGGCAGTAGGCGATGCCGAGCTCGTGAGCCGGGTCGGAGAGCGCGGCCAAGCCCATGGCCGTCGACGAGTTGAGCGTGGCAGCGGTCCCGGCTGCTACCGCGTCGTTCGACAGAGCGACAGCGTCGTTGTAGCTACCGCCGAAATAGGCCCAGCTGATGTTCTTCTCGTTGAGCGCATCGCCGATCGTCCGGACCGGGGAAGGGGGCAACATGCTCTGGGTGGCCGGCGAGGGCGCCTGGAAGCCGTTCGGGAAGAAGCCCGGGTTGGTGTTATCCAACATGTAGTAGTGGCCCGGCGCGCAGTTCGGCTCGGCGCGGTACGGCAGTGCCTCGAGGTAGCTCACGATCGGAGCGACGCCCGGCTGCGCGAAGTTCGAGCAGTTGCTGAAGTTATTGTCCGCCGTGTACTTGTTGGTCGTCCCCGCCACCGGATTCGGGTTGGCGATCGCGTTGGCCGGTGGCGTGCTGGCATTGCCCTTGCCGTCGCTCCAGAAGCCGGCATCGCCGGTCCCGAACATGAAGTGATTCGCGCCGGTGCCGCCCTGGAAGGACTGGTGGAAGTTGTCGCTCAGGCTGAAGCGGTCGGCGAGCGTCTTCAGCGTCGAGGCTTCCTCCTGTTCGGCGTCATAGAACCCCATCGAGTTGCCTTCGCTGAAGTTACCCTGGACAGCCGGAGTCTTGCTGTCGTCGAGGTTGTAGGTCGCCATCACGAAGGGGAACAGGTCGTTGAGGCATCCCGTGGGATTTGCGTGCGTGGCGTTGGCAATGCTGCAGTCGGATTGCTGCCAGGCCTGGTAGAACCGGTGGGTTGTGTCGCCGGTGTAGTCATCGTCGCTGATATTGAGTCCCTGCAGAACGTACGGACCGTTGGGCAGGATGCCGGCGTCGGGTACGCGCGTATCGAGCGAGTTCGCAGCCAGCCCCGTGGCGCCTGTCGTCAGGATGGTATCGGTGAGTGGGCCGAAGTCCGGGCTCGGGTCGATCGCGGGCACCGCCGCCACTACGGCGGGCAGGAACGGAGCGCCGGTCGCGCCCTGGGTCGAGGGAGTGCCGGCCGTGTTGGGCTGGGGCATCTGGCCGCGATTACCGTAAAGGGTCTTGGCCTTTTTTGGCGCACCGATGTAGTACGCCGGCTGCGCGGCGACCTGAAATTGTTGGGCCTGTGTGAAGTTCGGACCCGGCGAGCCGTCCTCATTCACGATGCCCTTGGTGAGAAAGTTCGAGATCGTCTGGCCGTGGCCTTTCGGCTTGTAGACGCCGAAGGTGTGGTCGGTGCCGCGATTCTCACCGATGAGAATGATGACGTGCTTGATCGGTGATTCGGTGCGGACGAGCGCGTCCGCTTCATGATCGTGATCCTGCGTCTCGTTCGCCAGGCCTGCCGTGGCAGCGGCAAGCGTGACCGACAACGCCGCCGCGCTGACTGCCCACTTCCTTCGATTGCTACGCGTGTTCCCCATATGGAGCTCCCTAAAGTTGGAATGGTGTTCAAACCGCGCAGGGAGGCTAGCGAGCGATTGTCTCAGTTTTGTGACCGTTTGGTGTCAGCAACCGGCGTCACTGACTTTCTGTGTTCCTCCTGTTCCGCATGGAGTTCCGGATCGAACAGCGACCAGGGTTGCGCCGCTTGCAGTGTCAAGGGAGCGGCGGCCACGGTGAGCTTGCGATAACTCAGATACTCGGCGGCGGCCTCGTTGAAATGACCGGCGGTGACGTTGGTAGCAACTCGATGCAGAGACGCGATCGAGGCCGCGAGCGTCGCGCGTGCCAGGGCGCGTTCCTGCGTTCCTCCCGATATCCCGCTATCCGCAGGATCGGGGTAGTGGTCGGCGAGATCCTGCAGGAGACCGCTCAGACTGGGCACCGCGAACGCAATGACGTCTGTATCGTGTTGTGAAATGGCGATCTCGAGGATGCTGGCGAAATCGTCGATGTCCGAGAGTACGTTGGGTCCGCTGAGGCGATACCTGGGCCGCACGCCGTCGCCGACGGCCGTGAGATAAGCAGCGAGATCGCTGCGTTCCTGTGTTGTGAGGCCCAGGTTGAACGACCGGTCGAAGTAGTCCACCACCTGGTCGTAGCTGTCGTAGCGGCCGTCGTGGAAGTAGGGCGCGTTGAAGTCGGCATTCATCAGCGTCGGCGTCTTATAGAGACCACCCGAGCCGATATCGTGTTGCTGATGATCCACGAAGGCGGCGGACGGGGTATGGCACGTTGCGCAACTCAGGCTGGGATCATGTGGGAACGGCTTGTTGAAGAGTGCTTCACCGCGCTGTTGTGATGCGTTCGCGGCGGCAGTGAGACGCCCCCCCTTGTCCAAACGTGGATTGGGAAGAAAGTCGATGTCCTCGATGTAGACCACGATGGCGTCCAGGATCTGTGGTGAGGGCGCCGCTCCCGCGAACTCGTTGACGATCACGTTACGCACGAAATCCTGCAGCGAAGGTGTCCGCCCATCGTGTCCATAAGGGCCCAGGTACCTTGCACCCCGCAGACTGGGGATGGTCACGGGATCGAGCACGCCGTTGTCCGTCTTCGGATTGAAGAAGGCGCTGGTGGTATCGAAATTTCCGGGACGGCTCGAGAGTCCTGGAATGAAGAGCCGGGGGTTTGATGCCCCATTCACGTGACAACTGCCACAGCTGATGCCCGCCTTCTGTGCCGCCGCGCCCAGCGTCAGAGGTGAGTTGAAAGCCAGGTTGCCGAGGTTGGAGAGGTAGGATTTACGGCCGTGCAGGGCCTCGGAATGGAAGACTTCGCGGGGATTCTCGATGGCGTCCTCGTTGAGCTCGGAGCCGATGGGCAGGCCGGTCCGATCGCTGTCGACTGGCAAGGCGTGGGCCTGCGACCCGAGACTCAGAAGTAACACCGCCGCCTTGGCAAGCGAGCCGCCAACGATTTTCAATAGGATTCTCCCCGGCTATCGCCGCTTCACCGGGGGCGAAGATCTACCAGCCGAGCGTGTCGAATTTGTGACGACGGGCGTTCCCGCACGTCACGTCATGTCCGACTAAACACGCAAAAACAAACTACCCGTGCGCACTCGATTCCGACCAGATATTCAGACCGCCGTCGAGGGCATGTCGGTCGATCTGTGCCAGCTCGTCGGCACTGAACTTCAGGTTCTTCAGTGCCCCCAGGCATTCCGCGATCTGTGTCCAGCGACTGGCGCCGATGAGTGCGCTCGTGACCACCGGTTTGCGCAAGACCCAGGCGATGGCCATTTGCGCGAGGCTCTGGCCGCGCTGCTGCGCGATTCGATCCAGCGCCCGTACGCTTTCGAGGTTCTTCTCGTTCACCAGCCGTGTCTGAAAGGAGCCATTCTCGGCGGCCCGTGAGGCAGTCGGCACGCCCTTGAGATATTTTGCGGTGAGTAGACCCTGCGCCAGGGGCGAGAACGCGATGCAACCCAAACCCTCCTGTTGCAACACATCGAGCAATTCGCTCTCGATCCAACGATTGAGCATCGAGTAGGAGGGCTGATGAATGATGAACGGCGTCTTCAGGTCGCGCAGGATGGCTGCGGCCGCGCGGGTTTTTTCGGGACCGTAGGAGGAAATTCCGACATACAGGGCCCGGCCGCTGCGTACGGCCGTATCGAGGGCACCCATGGTTTCCTCGAGCGGCGTGTTCGGGTCGTAGCGGTGCGAGTAGAAGATATCGACGTACTCCAGGCCCATACGCCGCAAACTCTGATCGAGACTGGCAAGGACGTATTTGCGCGAGCCCCATTCGCCGTAGGGGCCGGGCCACATCAGGTAGCCGGCCTTGGTGGAGATGACGAGCTCGTCGCGATAGGCCGCCAGGTCGGCGGCGAGAATGCGGCCAAAATTCTCCTCGGCCGAGCCTGGCGGTGGCCCGTAATTGTTGGCGAGGTCGAAGTGGGTGACGCCGTGATCGAAGGATCGCAGCACCATCTCGCGCGCACCTTCGAAGGGCTCGCTGCCGCCGAAGTTCTGCCAAAGGCCGAGTGAGATGCGCGGCAGGCGCAGGCCGCTGCTACCGCAGCGGGCGTAGGGAAGTTCCTTGTAGCGGCTGGAATCGGGCAGGTACATCGGTCATGCCTTTTGCAATAAAGGGGCCCCCGTGGGGGGGTCTAGAGTACAGGGCGCGCCGTGACGAGTGCCCGAGACTTTGTCCAGTCGAGTGAGCTAGGCTGTGTACCGTGACCTCGAAAAACACATCAGGGCACATCCGGCTGACCTCGCACTCTGCGGCTGCGGGGAGCAAGGCACACTCCTACCCGATTACCTGGGGAGCGCCGGAGGCACGGGCCCGAGGCCCTGTTATAGCTTCGGTCACGGCAGGATCCAATCGTAACGTCATCGGCGCTCATGGTGGGGCCTACTCGATCTATCGCGCGCTGGCGGTTTCTTCGGGGACGCTCGATCCGGTGGCTCGCCCCGATCTCAAGGATACCCATCCCGTCGTAGAGGTGGGCCCGCACCCTCAGTGGTCCGGCGACACCCGCATCGTTTCATTCGATCCCTGGGGCCATCGGGTGGCGGAGGATTTCCGCGCCGAGATTGAGCTCGGCCTGGATATCCGGCCGACGATTGCCATCACGCGAGCCAGGCTGACACTGCATGAGATCCGCGATGCGATCCGACTCGGCCGTGTCGAGGAGGATGGCGTGATCGTGCACCCGGGAGGGGAGGTCAGCGTCACCAAGGCCGCCATCGATCCAGTGTGGTATCTGCCGGGTGTGGCCGCGCGTTTCGGGGTAACCGAGGGTGTACTGCGTCGTACCCTTTTCGAGCAGACCGGCGGCATGTATCCCGAACTGGTAACGCGTCGCGACGTCCACGTGTTTCTGCCTCCGATCGGCGGCATGACGCTCTATATCTTTGGTGATCCCGCGGCCATTCACGACCCCGCGCGCCCGCTCACTTGCCGGATTCATGACGAGTGCAATGGGTCGGACGTTTTCGGTTCCGACATCTGTACCTGCCGGCCGTATCTCACGCACGGCATCGAGGAGTGTGTTCGAGGGGCCCAGGGCGGTGGAGTCGGGTTGATCGTCTACAACCGCAAGGAAGGGCGAGCCCTCGGAGAAGTCACCAAGTTTCTCGTCTACAACGCCCGCAAGCGCCAGCCCGGCGGCGACCAGGCCGCGACCTATTTCGCGCGTACCGAATGTGTGGCGGGTGTGCAGGACGCGCGTTTCCAACAGCTCATGCCCGACGTGTTGCATTGGCTCGGTGTCGCTCGGATCGATCGATTGGTGTCGATGTCGAACCTCAAGCACGATGCGCTCACCGCGGCCGGGATCGAAATCGGGGAGCGGGTTCCGATCCCCGCCGAGTTGGTACCGCCGGATGCGCAGGTCGAGATCGAGGCTAAAAAAGCAGCAGGCTATTTCACACCGGACGCGGTTGTGGACGACCTCGCATGCGTGGTTGGGCGTGATCTCAAGGACTATTGAGCAGCGGGCCGAAGGCTCGCCAGACGACAGCGCGCGGTCGCTGCTTTCGGCGGCGGCGGTGCGCAGCACGGCGCGTCGTGTATTGACGTTGGCACTCGATCGCTCCCTGGACGATTGGACCGTCGATATGGACCGGTTGCCGGATACGGCCGAGTTCGTGGGGAAGGTCGTGCGCGATCGATATCCCACACTGCACCCACCGTTTCATGCGCGCTGGCGGCACTTTGTGTTTGACGGTCGGGATCTTTGGGCTGCCATCGCGACCCAAAGGTCTTGGGAGAGCGCCGCGGTCGCCGCGCGGGCTGCTTTCGATCTCGCTATAACATCTGTATTGCTCGACGCGGGCGCGGGTCCGGAGTGGCGCTACCGCGACGCTGCTACCGGTCTGACCGCGGCGCGTTCGGAGGGCCTGGCACTGGCGAGTCTTCGTTGGTTTGAGCGCGGTGGCCTGTCGGACGATCCTCGCGACCCACTGCGTGCCGACGCGGCGGCACTTTGCCGCCTCGATGCGCGAGCTGTAGATGAAGCGTTTCAGTCAGGCGATGGCAATCTCCTGCAGGGAGCGAGTGGGCGTGCCGTGCTGTTGAATCGGTTGGGTAGCGCGATGCTGACCCGCCCGGACCTGTTCGCCCTGGCCGACCTGCCACGGCCCGGCGGCCTGTTCGATGTGCTGTCAGCGCGCGCTTCGCCGCAAGGTCGGCTCGCCGCGGCCACCATACTCGAGGTCCTTCTGGAGGGTCTTGGGTCGATCTGGCCGGGCCGTCCGGTGCTGGAAGGCGTACCGCTCGGGGATTGTTGGCCGTACCCGGCTCTGCGGGGCGAGCGACCCGCGGACCGTTTCGTGCCGCTGCACAAGTTGTCGCAATGGCTGGCGTACTCGCTCATCGAACCGTTGGAAAATGCCGGCCTGACTGTTGTCGATGTGGGCGCCCTGACGGGGCTTGCCGAATACCGCAACGGTGGGCTGTTTGTCGACATGGGCGTGCTCGTGCCCGGTGATGCCGCGGCGTTTTCCCGGACCTACAGTGTGTCGGATCCATTCGTCGTGGGTTGGCGCTCCGCCACCGTCGCGTTGCTCGACGAGATCGCGCCGCTGGTCGCTGCGCAACTCGGGCTCGCCGCGGAGGAGTTTCCGCTCCCGCGGGTACTCGAGGGCGGCACCTGGGCCGCGGGCCGGCTGATCGCCCGCGAGAAACGCGCGGCCGCGGGTCCACCCTTTCAGATCTCGAGTGATGGGACGGTGTTTTGATATGAACAACGTAACTGTGGTGGAGCATCCGCTGGTCCAGCACAAACTGACACTGATGCGCGACAAGACCACTTCGACGAAGGGATTTCGCCAGTTGCTGCGTGAGATTGCCACGCTGCTCTGCTACGAGGTGACGCGTGATCTGCCGCTCGATCCGATCGACATCGAGACGCCCTTGATGCCGATGCGCGCGAGTGTGCTGTCTGGCAAGAAACTGGTGTTCGCGCCGATTCTGCGCGCCGGGATGGGGCTTCTCGAGGGCATGCTCGACCTGGTGCCGTCCGCGCGCGTGGCCCACATCGGACTGTATCGCGACCCGGAATCCCTGGTCGCGGTCGAATATTACTTCAAGGCCCCGACCAACCTGGCCGAGCGCGTCGTCATTGCCGTCGATCCCATGCTCGCCACCGGCAACACCGCGGTCGCCGCGATCGATCGCCTCAAGGAGCACGGCGCCGGCGAGTTACGTTTTGTCTGCCTGCTCGCCACCCAGGCGGGACTGGCGAAGCTGCACGCCCACCACCCGGAGGTCCGCGTGTGGACCGCGTCGATCGATCCGGAGTTGAATGGTCACGGGTACATCCTGCCGGGGCTGGGCGATGCGGGAGACCGGCTCTACGGGACACGGTAGAGCCGGCACGCGCTGACTCAGGCTGTCACTGGCGCCATTGCGCGGTATTCCGCTACCGTGATGATCCGCTGCGCGCGCGTGTCCCAGAGAATGCATTTCAAGGAATTCTGCACGTCGGACAATCGCAGGCGTCTGACCTCCGTGAACAGGTGCGGGTAGGTGTTGTGACACTCGACCAGGCAGTAGTTCGGAATCCGCGGCGAGAGGTGGTGAATGTGGTGATAGCCGATATTGGCGGTAAAAAAATTCAGGAAACCCGGCAGGATCAGGAAACTCGTCCCGTTGATGGCGCCGCTGTCGTAGTCCCAGTCCGCATCGTCGCTCGCATAGGCATGCTCGAAGTTGTGCTGCACGGTGAATAGCACGATGCCGGCGCCGCCCGCGAGGGAGACACTGATGAGGTAGATGGGGAAGAACAGCGAGGCGCCGACGAACCAACACATCACCGCCCACCAACTCAGCAGTACGGCATTGTTCCAGAACATGTGCCAGTACTCTTTATCCGATTTCCAGTAGCGTGTTTTGAAACTGGCGGCGTGGGTGCGCAGCGACACGCCGGGCTGCGCGATCTTGTTTTTGACGATGTGGGTCACGAGGGCGATGCTGCCCCGCAGCCACGTATATCGCGGGTTGAAAATCAGATAGATGAAACCGACGAGGGGTGCCAGCACGATGCTGCATTTGCATTGGTAGAGACGCTGCTGCAGGTCGGTCAGCGCCGCATATTCGCCGATCGACATGGTCGTGTACGGTCCACGATACTTTTGCCAATTGCCGTTGTGGGTATGGTGATAGTCGTGATTGCGCGCCCAGACGTACTGGGGCATCCCGGCGACGACACCCAGGACGAACCCGAAGCCGCGATTGAGTCGTTGGCTGCGGAAAATGCTGCCGTGCCCGCACTCATGCATGAGAGCGAACACACGTAAGGTAAACAGGCACATGGCCAACACCACGACGGCGGTGAGCCAGTGCGAGATGCCGGTGCTCACGATAGCGAGCAGCCAAAGCATCGCCAGGGCGGCGAGGGTGGTCAGAACCTGGAACAGTCCCTTGAGGTCATCGGGCTGGGTATGCTGACGGATGAGAGCCTGCTTCTGCTCCTTTAGGAGCTGCATTGGAGAAGCTATAAAACACCTCAAGTAGCGACGGACATTTTCGTTTTGAATAGAACTCCGCGGACCCCCGCGGTATGTGCGGTACCGTACATACGGGTAGAACCCGCAGACCCCCACCGTCTGTGCGGTGCCGTATCTAATCGGGATCAAAGCGCCCGGAACGGGCTCGAAGCCCCGGTGCTGGGCTCGATAGCTCCTTACGCAAAACTTCTAAACACCGTTTGAGTCAATCCCCCAATTGACAGAGAAAGGTAGGCGATAGTTCGCGAAACTACCAGAAGTTTGTACAAGACACCGGACACAATTCTCCAATTTGTCTTACAAATGGTCGGAACGGCGTCCTGAGACTACGGGGGCGTCGATGAGCGACGGTGATTGGCGACGCTGTTGACCGAGGCGTGGGCAAATCCGCCCGCGCCGGACCTGTCAGATGAGGCGCTCGGCGATGGCGAGGTCGTCGGCAACACCTCGAGTGACAGTCGGTGGCGCTGCCTGGCGAGGTGTAGCAATGGCCCGAAACAGATCGTCGGGACCGGCGGGTTTGGTCATGTGCTGGTCAAAGTCGGCCGCACGTGTGCGCTCCACGTCGGCCGGCTGCCCCATACCCGTGAGTGCGATGAGTTTCACGTTTTCGCCCCAGGGTTGTCCGCGAATCATCTTGGCGAGTTCGACTCCGTCAGGGTCCGGCATGTTCAGATCGATGAACGCGATCTCGGGCGGCGAGTGAGTCGCCACCTCGAACGCGGTCGCTCCATCGAAGCAGGTCCGGACGGAGTGTCCCTTGTACTCCAGGAGGGTGGCGAGACTCGTCGCGGCGTCGACGTTGTCGTCGACAATCAATATCCGCCGCGCGGCATGAGCCGGACGCGCGGTTTCGGGCTCATCGCTGCTCTGCGCGGGGGTATCCGCCAAGGGCAGGCGAATTCTGAACTCGCTGCCTTTGCGCAGGCCGGCGCTGTGCGCCGTGATTTCCCCACCGTGCAGCGTGATCAACGATCGGGCGAGCGCCAGTCCGAGACCGAGCCCTGCCACGGAATGGGTTTCACTCGAGCCCAACTGAACGAACATGTCGAAAATACTGCCGAGATCGGCGTGTGCGATTCCGAGGCCGTTATCACGCACGCGGATGATTACGTGCTCGGCTTTCGCGCGCACCCAGATCTCGATGCGACCCTTGGGCGGAGTGAATTTCGCCGCGTTATTCAGCAGGTTGGCAATAACCTGGGCGAGCCGGATGGAGTCGCCATCGACGTAGAGCGCGCGGGGGGCGTGTCGTACCAGCAGCTCGTGCGACCTGCCTTCGATGTTCGGGCGCGCGGTCTCGATTCCGGCGCTGATGACGGAATCGATCGACACCCTTTCCCGATGCAATTCCAGCTTGCCCCGATCGATCCGGGCCGCATCCAGGAGATCATCGATCAATCGGGTCGCCATCCGGACCTGGCGCTCCATCATGGCGTGGACATCACCGACGTCGTCCGGCATGCGGGTTTTGAGAATCGCGAGCCCGTAGCGCAGTGGTGCGAGCGGATTGCGCAATTCATGGGAGAGGGTGGCCAGAAACAGGCTCTTGATCGCGTTCGTCCGTTGTAAGTCCGCCGCGCGTTGTTTCAGCTCCAAAGCCAGCTGCTTGGTTTGAGTGATGTCGGAGAACGACACCGCTAGTCCGTCTTCCACCTTCACGATCAGGTACCGGATCCACGCGGCAGGTGAGACGCTCGAGTCGGCGAGCTCGATATCCGCGGGCGCGCCAGTCTTGATGACTTCGCTCGCGGCCTCGAGCAGTCCCGCGGCGCAGGCGCCCGGCATCACCGTCGTCAGGGGGCGTCCCACGACTCGCTCCGGCTCGGACCGGCCGATGGCAGCGCCGAGCGGGTTGATGTACTCGAAATCGAAGTCGACGATCTTCCCGGCGCGATCGCGGCGAGTCTTCAAGAGCGCGTAGCCTTGAATCGCGACCTCCTGGGAGCGCAGGAAGCGCTCTTGGGAGCGGCGATAGGCGTCGCGAGCCCGGCGCATTGCTTCGCCGAGGACAATGATGAGCAAGCAGGTGACGGCGTACAGCGTCACACCCACGACGGTGTGGTTGCGATCGACCGGGAGACTGCCGAGCGGCCTGCCGATGACGAATGCGGTGCCGACGAACCCGAAGATCGCCGCGGCGAGCGCCGGGCCCCACCCCCCCATCCAGACCACGATGGCGATCGCTCCGATCAGCGTCGCGTACGGAACGTCTGACCCGAGCCATGGAATCAGCAACCAACGTAGCGCGATAGCCGCCGTTGCGATCGCGATCGCGCCAGCATATTTAATCGCCCTCGACATTACGCGTAGCGTGGCGAAAATCCGTCGCTTTGGCAACGTTGTCGGGCGCCTTCGGCTGCGGGAGCTGTTGGTTTGGCGCAAAGGCTTGCATTCGTGAAAATGCTGCGCCACGCTTATGACTCGCCCTTGGAGAGCCTGATGCAAAGAAGAAATTTCCTCGCCTCCGTACCCGCCGCCGTCACTGCACCCCTTTTGGCAGGTAGCGTGGAGAGCGCACAGGGTGGCGGCGCGATGCCCTCGTCAGGTCAAACTGCGGGGCCGCCGGTGTGGGCGCCGGGCGAGGAGCGGTTCATCCGCAACGATGTGCACAGCGGGGACCGCGTGACGGGAGCGAGCTTCGCGTCGCGAACCGCCGTCTACGGCACTTCCGGAGCGGCGGGAACCGCGCATCCGTTGGCGACTCAGACCGGCATCGAGATTCTCAAGCGCGGTGGCTCTGCGGTTGACGCCGCTGTCGCCATGAACGCCTGTCTCGGCTTTCTCGAGCCGACGTCGAGCGGAATAGGTGGCGATTGTTTCGCCATGTTGTGGGACCCCAAGCAGGGCAAAGTCGTCGGACTGGCGGGATCGGGTGCGTCACCGCGGAAGCTCACTCTCGAGATCGCTCGTTCGCGCGCGAAAAATGGCTCCTTACCGCCCGTCGGGGCGATACCGGTATCCACACCCGGTGCCTGCGATGCCTGGTGGACGCTGCATCAGCGCTATGGGAGGCTGAAATGGGCGGACTTATT
>DATBCZ010000014.1:0-8163 GCA_036270175.1 Steroidobacteraceae bacterium
ACCGCCGTGATGCTGCTGTTGTTGTCGCCATGCGCGGTCGTGCCGTAGCTCGCGGTGGCGCTGCCCTCCGTCACGTTGAGCTTCGGCTTGTTCGTGATGTAGCGAACCACGCCGGCCTCGGCGCCTGCGCCGAACAAGGTGCCTTGCGGTCCCTCCAGCACCTCGATGCGCTCGAGGTCGGCCGCGTAGATGTCGAGATTGCGGCCCGGGAGCTGGCCTGACTGGTCATCCAGATAGATGGCCACGTTCGGGAAGCCGCCGATCGTACCGGTCGACTGGCTGCCGGCGGAGGCACCCGAGCTCAGGCCGCGCATGTAGATGAGGCTCTGTCCGGGGCCGTTCGACTTGAAGGTGACGCTCGGCACGTACTTCGCGTAGTCGTCGAAGGTCTGCACGTTGAGTTGCTGCAGGGTTTCTGAAGTGAGCGCCTGGATCGCGATCGGGACGTTCTGAACGTTCTCCGTGCGACGCTGCGCGGTAACAGTCACTTCGCTGATTGCGAGACTTCCCTCTTCCGATCCTGCCGGTGCCGCTTCCGCGGGTGCCGCTGCAGTGGCGACCGAGGCGTTTGCGCCCAGGATAGCCGTGACTGCGCAATAGACTTTATAGTTGGCTTTCAAGCTGGTCTCCCGATTTTCTATGGTCATCCGGTAGAACCGCCGGCGCTCCCTGGCCTGTTCCCCCCGCTGTGGCGCGTGGGCAACAAGGTCCTAGGCATCGGCCCCCACCCCAAACTTTCACAATCGCGCCGTCGTATCAAGCGGAATTAACTCATCGCGCCATCCAAAAAGGGCATGGGCGCTTTTTTCTTGTAGGTACCGCTCTCGATGCTCGATCGCAACACACGAAAGCGCCAACTAAAATGAACTACCGCGACATAACTGCTGTACAGACCCGCCGCGCTGCAAAAAAGACGGCGGCCCCAGGACCCTCGGTTACCTACAACGGGTGGCGACTGCAGGGTCGTTAGCCCTCGGTGGTGGCGAGCTCGAGTAGAAGGTTTCGGGGTCGGTCGAGTGCACGAACGCCGCCGCCAGGACCTCGTCTGATTGCGGGGCGCGAATTCTCTGCTCCGCGGTCTTCAGCGGGACGATTTTGCGCAAGGCAGTCCACGCCGCTGTCGGAGCTTTGCCCAGATCGCGGCTGGCATCCTGTTTTTTACGCACGTCGATCCAGAAGCCGGCCTGCAGGAGATCGTGACCCAACAGGTCCAGGGTCGTGGCGACGGCCTGGCGGGCGTGCAGCACCTTGATGCGGGTCTGCGCCTGCAGGTCCTCGACCGTGCTCTCGATGGCGCTGCCGGCGGGGGCGACCGGGTTACTCAGGCTCTGGATCTCCTGTTGGAGGTCCGGCGGGGTATAGCCGTCGCTGTCGTGAGGAATATCAGGCAACACCTGGGACGCCTCGACGACGGTGAAGAAGGGGCTCGTGAAACGGTCGATGCGCAACATGACGGCAACATCGAGGTTGCCGAGGGCAATGACGAAGTTCTCGAGCTTGTTGGCCATGGGATACGGGTCCCAGTTCGCGTTCGAGACAATGTAACCGTGCTGACCGTGGCTCTGGGGGCCGCCCTTGACATAGAATTTCATCAATTGCGGCGTCGCCAACTCCCAGGAGTCCTCAGGGCCCATGCCGACGTGTACCGCGGGATTGTGGTCGGAGGTATTGGCCTGAAATAACACGGCGTCCCGCAACGCCGCCCATTCTTCCCACGCGGAGCCGGCACGGATCGAGGAGGCCCGCAGGCTCTCCGGATCCTGGATGATGCGAGTATCCCCATCGAAAAGATAGCTGCCCTTGAGCATGTCGAGGATGCGGCCGGCATCCCAGTTGAGCCACTTGCCGGGTCGATCGCATTGCACGACGAGGCTCAGCGGTGTGACGCTGCTGTTCATCCCGTCGAGGTCCATTGCATAAATCAGGTCGGCCCACTCGAGCGCGCGCCGGGCGTCGTAAACAACTAGCGCGGCCTGCCCCGTTGCGTAGGCGTCGCTGCTCATCAGGGCGTTCTCATCCGCGGCGAAAGGTTGTATCGGCTTGAGTCCAGCCTGCGCGAGCGCCTTCGCCGCCGGCATACGCACTCCCTGGTAGTAGGCCTCGCCAGCCCCAACCATCACCCCGGCGATATTCCCGAGTTGCGCGAGGTCGCCTTCTCCAACGGTGCCACGCGATTGCACGACGGGCGTAATCCGCTTGTTGATGAATTCCAGCAGCATGTGGGCGACTGGCGGGCTCGGCGCGTTGTAGGTCATGGCGTTCGCACGTACGACCATGGTCGCGCGGACGATTTCCTCGGCGTCGACTTCCGGACCGAAGCCAACCAGCGCGCCGAGGCGGAAGCGCTCCAGCTGCTGTGCCTCGAGCTTTGGCTTGTTGACGGGGGAGGTGGCGTCGCCTTCAAACAGTACGGTTTCGCGCTGGGCGCCGGTGCCG
The DNA here is from genome assembly GCA_036270175.1 of Steroidobacteraceae bacterium. Classification (GTDB taxonomy): domain Bacteria; phylum Pseudomonadota; class Gammaproteobacteria; order Steroidobacterales; family Steroidobacteraceae; genus 13-2-20CM-66-19. The sequence goes on from DATBCZ010000014.1 coordinate 2,437, forward strand.
CGATTGAACCAGTAGACAGGTACGCCTTCCGTCGTGGCCTCCAACAGCAGGCCGTAGTTATCCGCCTCGCGCTGTTGTGCCTCGGGACTCAACTGCACTTTCGCGCCGTAGCGTGCAACTTCCACGATCTGTTCGATCGTCAGATCCCGGCCGGTGAGGGTGATGGTGTGATCGGCCGCGGTGGGGCTGATAGCGACGTAGGCCAGCAGGGCGAGAGCGTACATGTTGTGCGATTACCTCAGCCCGGACGCGGAAAGCGTGCCATGGCCTCGAGATCGTTGAGTTCCTGGTCGTTGCGGATGTACAGGCGGCTCGCGTCGCGGCGCGGCTGGAAGTCCCAGGACTGGAACCGGCCGGCGCGCAGGGCTGGATAAACGAAGTGACGTTGCCGTTGGTTGGCAATCACCGCCTCGTGCAGCGCGGCGAGTTGCCAACGCCGGGCGACTTCGGCGCGGAAGTCACCAGTGGCTCGAGCATGCGCCGGTTGCGCGGCAAGATTCACACGCTCGTCGGGATCGGCGGCGAGGTCGTAGAGTTGGTCGGGATCGACCGGCGAGTGCACGAACTTGTGGTGACCCCTGCGGATCATGACCAACGGCGCGATCGCGCCCTCCGCGAGATACTCACCGATGACTTCGCCCGGGCCGCGGCCACCCTGCAACGCGGGCAACAGGCTCCGCCCACCGATCGGGGCGGCATAAATCGGCGCCGAGCCACCGTTGGCAATCTCTGCCAGGGTGGGCAGGACGTCGAGGAGGGAGGCTGATTCCGCGACACGCCGGGGAGCGAACCGTCCCGGTGCGTGCACGATGAGCGGGATCCGGCAGGCCGGCTCGAAGAAGTTCATTTTGTACCAAAGGCCGCGCTCACCGAGCATGTCGCCATGATCAGCCAACACCATGACTACGGTGTTATCCGAGAAGCGGGCCTCCCGGAGTGTGCTCAGGAGAATGCCGATCTGGTCGTCGACGTAGGACACGGCCCCGTAGTACGCGCGGCGTGCCGCGCGCACCTGCGCCTCCGTTGGGGAGGCGAGGCCGAGCCCGATGACATGCCGAAGACGGGTTGAATGCGGGTCCTCGCGGCCAGCGAGGTCGCCAACGCGCGGCATGTCGATCTCGTCATCTCGATAGCGGTTCCAGTAGGTTTCCGGGACTACGTAGGGGTCATGCGGGTGAGTCATCGACGCGACCAGGCAGAAGGGCCGGCGATCGCGGCTGCGCGCCAGGTCGAAGAGTTTCTGGCGCGCGGCGAAGACGACCTCGTCGTCGAAATCGACCTGGTTGGTGCGTGTGCACGGGCCGGCCTGGGTCACCGAGTCCATGGTGTGATACCAACCGGGCCGCTCCTCGAAGCGCGTCCAGTCGGGGGTCCAGCCGAAATCGGCCGGATAGATGTCGGTCGTCAGCCGCTCCTCGAAACCATGCAACTGGTCCGGACCACAGAAGTGCATCTTGCCGGCGAGCGCTGTCTGGTATCCCGCGCTGCGCACGTAGTGCGCGAAGGTCGGCACCGCCGCGGCAAACTCCGCCGCATTGTCGTAGGCGCCGATCCTGGAGGGCAGTTGGCCGGCCAGAAACGAAAATCGCGATGGCGCGCACAGGGGGCTGTTGCAGTAGAAGGACTCGAAAACAACACCCTGCGCCGCGAGCGCGTCGAGGTGCGGTGTCCGGGCGACCGAGCCACCGTAGGCGCGTAGCGCCCGTGCCGTGAGTTGATCGGCCATCAGGATGAGGAGATTGGGGCGCTCAGGGGATTGCACGGAGATGAGCTCTCATTAGGGTCAGGTGGGGCAGTTTACCCTGACAGCGCCGGCCGCCCCGCCGATTGAACGGATGCGACAGGAGGGATGCCTTTTTTCGCTAACCGCATGCGGTTTTTGCCCTTGGAGTGGCGTCGCGGTTATGGAAGGCTGTTGCCCGCAACGCCACTCTCTCTTCCGTTATATGTCCAAGATCGCCTCGCTGCTGGATTCGCATCGGCCGGGTTTCGCGCTGCCCGGGTCGTTCTTTACCGATGACGCCTTGTATCGGGCCGAACTCGATGGGATTTTTGCCCGTCACTGGCTGTTCGTGGCCTCCGAGCCCGAGATTCCCGAGGGCGGCGACTACCGCACCTACCAGGTCGGGCCCTATCCGATTTTCATCTTGCGCCAGGACGACGGCGCCATTGCCGCTTTTCACAACACCTGCCGCCATCGGGGCGCCCGCGTTCTGCAGCAGCCCTCCGGCGTGGTCGGGGCGAAGCTGGTGTGCCCATATCACCGCTGGAGTTACGACACGAACGGGCGGGTCATCGGGTGTGGAGCGTCGCGGGATCACGCGAGTCCGCCGGACCTGGGGCTCAAACCGGTTCATGTGCGGGTGCTCTCCGGACTCATCTTCGTCTGTGTCGCGGAGCAGCCGCCGGAGGATTTCGCCGATATGGCGGCGCAGCTGTCCGGCTACCTCGATCCGCACACGCTGGCGCGCACGAAAGTCGCCAAACAGGTCGATCTCATCGAGGCGGGCAACTGGAAGTTGGCCATCGAAAACAATCGCGAATGCTTTCACTGCGGCGGCCACCCGGAGCTGTTGCGCTCGCTGTTTCACTTCATCGGCGACTTTTCCCTGGAGTCGCTCTCCCCGGAAGAGCGCGTGGCCTACGGCCGCTACGAGCTCGCCCGGCAGAAGGCGTTGGATAGTTGGAATCGTGCGGGCCTGCCGTGGGAGCGGATTGAGTTACTTTATGGCCGGCCGACCGCTTTCCGTACCGAGCGGCTCGTCCTGGAGGGCAGCGGCGAATCGATGACGTTGGACTCGAAGGCGGCCTCACGGCGTCTGCTGGGATCCTTCACGGAAGCCGCGCTCGGCACTCTGCACCTGCACGTGCAACCGAATGCCTGGTGCCACTTCTTGAGCGATCACATCATGACGTTCAGCATCCTGCCGCTAGACCGGCAGCGCACGCTGGTCCGTACGACCTGGCTCGTGCACGCGGATGCGGAAGAGGGGAAGGACTACGATCTCGATAACCTCACCCGGGTGTGGCAGGCCACGAACGAACAGGACGCCAGTTTCGTCGCGGAGACCCAGATCGGGGTCTCGAGCCCACAATACGAGCCGGGACCGCTGGAGAGCACCGAGTTCATGGTCGGTCACTTCCATCGCTGGTACGTCGAGCGGATGCGGGCGGCGTTAATCTCGCACCCCGGATAGAGCCGCACGGTATGATTTCCGCTGGCACGGATCGTGCGAGCGGCACTGCATGTGGATCGTAAAAGTCGCGTTACAGCGGCCTTATACCTTTCTGGTTCTGGCGATTCTGATTCTTCTCATGGGTGTGCTGGCGATCCTGCGCACCGCCACGGACATCTTTCCGACCATCAACATTCCGGTGGTGGCCGCCATCTGGGGTTACACCGGCCTGCAGCCGGAAGAGATGGCGACCCGCATTGTGCTCAACACCGAGCGCATCGCACAGACGACCGTGAACGACGTGGCGCACACCGAGTCACAGTCGCTCAATGGCATCGGGGTGGTGAAGTACTTCTTCCAACCTGGAACCGACGAGCGATTGTCGTACGCCCAGATCACCGGCGTATCGCAGTCGCAGTTGCGAAACCTGCCGCCGGGGACCACGCCACCATTCCTCCTGGCGTATAACGCCTCCACGGTGCCGATCATTCAGCTGGCGCTCTCGAGCGATTCGCTCTCGGAAGCCGAGATTTTCGACCTCTCCCAGAATGTCATTCGGACCACCCTGGCCACCGTTCCGGGCGCGTCGGTGCCCTATCCTTATGGCGGCAAGCAGCGGCAGGTGCAGGTCGATCTGGATCCGCAGGCTTTGCGCTCCCATGGGTTGTCGGGAAGCGACGTGACCGCGGCGATTGCCGCTCAAAACCTGATTTTGCCGGCCGGTACGCAGAAGATCGGTGAGCTCGAATACTTCATTGGCATCAATGCCAGTCCTTTGAAGATCGAGCAGATGAACGATCTGCCGATCAGCGCGAGCAACGGGACCGTCACCTACGTTCGCGATGTCGCGCATGTACGGGACGGCGCTCCGCCCCAGACGAACATCGCGCGGCTCGAGGGCCGGCGCGCGGCGCTCATGACGGTGCTAAAGAACGGCAGCAGCTCCACGCTCGACGTCATCAACGCCGTGAAGGCGAAGTTGCCACAGATTCGCGCCCAGGCCGGGCCGGCGCTGAAGATCGAGCCGATTGGCGATCAATCGATCTTTGTGCGGGCCTCGATCTCCGGCGTGGTCCGCGAGGCGACCATCGCCGCCTGCCTCACCGGCCTGATGATTCTGCTGTTCCTCGGTAGCTGGCGCAGCACCCTCATCATTTTCATTTCCATTCCGCTGTCGATCCTGGCCTCGGTCGCCTGCCTGGCGGCGTTGGGAGAGACGATCAATATCATGACCCTCGGCGGGCTGGCGCTGGCGGTCGGGATCCTGGTGGACGACGCCACGGTGACGATCGAGAACATCAACACCCATCTCGAGGAGGGCGCCGAGGTGGAGGCGGCGATTCTCGCGGGCGCACAACAGATCGCGTTGCCCGCCCTGGTGTCGACGCTGTCCATCTGCATCGTGTTCGTGCCGATGTTTCTGCTGGCCGGGATCGCGAAGTATCTGTTCGTGCCGCTGGCGGAGGCGGTGGTGTTCGCCATGTTGGCATCGTACTTGTTGTCGCGGACCTTGATTCCTACTTTGTCGAAGTATTGGCTGCAGAAACACGCCGAGCAGGCCGCCGCTCACCAACAGGGCGCGCAGGGTTGGATGCAACGCTTCCAACAGGGATTCGAGCGCCGCTTCGAACGGCTCCGTGGCGGGTATCACGAGCTTCTCGAAGCCGCGCTGCGCGGCGGGATGCGCTTCGCGGTCATCTTTCTCGGGGTGATGGCCCTGTCCGCGATTCTCGCGTTTCCGCTGGGGCATTATCTGCCGGGGCTGGGACAGGATTTCTTTCCTGTCGTGGACGCCGGGCAGATCAAACTCCACCTCCGTGCCCGGACAGGATTGCGGATCGAGGAGACCGCGGCGCTTTGCGATGCCGTGGAGGCGCGGATCCGCCAGGTGATTCCGGCCAGGGAGGTCGAGAGCATCGTCGATAACATTGGGCTGCCGTACAGCGGCATCAATCTCGCCTACAGCGCATCGGCCCCCGTCGGGCCGGGCGACGCCGATATCTTCATCGCATTGAGGCCGGACCATGCGCCATCCGCGGGCTATCAGCGCCGCTTGCGCGGCATGCTCGCGGAAAACTTCCCCGGCGTGACGTTCGCCTTTCCTCCGGCCGACATCGTCAGTCAGACCCTCAATTTCGGCCTGCCGAGTCCGCTGGATATCCAGATCGCGGGCAAGGACACCGAGGCCAATCGGCGCTATGCGGACGAGCTACTGCAGAGACTGCGCAACATTCCGGGTGCGGTGGACCTGCGGATACAGCAAGCCTTCGATTATCCAAAATTCGCAGTGGAGGTGGATCGCACCAAGGCCCGCGAGCTGGGCCTCACCCAGCAGAACGTGGCTGCGAACATGTTGGTGTCCCTATCGGGGAGCTTCCAGACCTCGCCGTCGTTCTGGATTGACCCCAGCAGCGGGACCCAGTACCAGGTCGTGGCGCAGACGCCGCAGCCACGGCTCAACACACTCAACGATCTGCAAACGACACCGCTGACGAGCGGGAGCGCCAGCGGCGGGGTCGACGCGCAGCTGTTGGCGAACGTTGCCACGATC
>DATBCZ010000015.1:0-5045 GCA_036270175.1 Steroidobacteraceae bacterium
GTTGGCGTATGGCGGCCCATCGTGCAGCACAAAGCGCGGCCGGCCATGAGCGGCCGCGCGCATCTTCGCGTAGGTCCCCCGCTCTTCCCAACCTTTCACCATCGCGGGCTCGCGTTGTGCGAGATCCGCCTTCATGGGGAAATCGGTCTGCGGCAGGTTGATCGTCTGTTTGTAGTCAGCCATGTATTTCGTTCAAGTGCTCAATATGTGCCGCGCCTGCGCAGCGTCCCGATGAATCTGCTCGACGAGCGCGTCGAGTGTCGGGTAATTCTCCTCGTCACGCAGTTTCGCCACGAACTCCACTTCGATCTCCCGGCCATACAGGTCCGAGGAGAAGTCGAATACGTGCACCTCGAGCAGCGTCTGTACTCCTCCAACAGTGGGGCGCGTACCCAGGCTTGCAACACCACGCAACGGGGTTGCCTCGACTCCGTATACGCGAACCGCGAAAATTCCATTTAGCGGCGTGCGGCGCCGCTCGATGCGCAGATTCGCTGTCGGAAAGCCCAGGTCCCGCCCGAGACGTTGCCCATGGACCACCCGACCTCGCATCGTATACGGGCGGCCCAGCCAACGACCCGCCAGCGCAAAGTCGCCCCGCCACAGGGCATCGCGCACACCGCTGCTGCTGACGCGCGCGCCGTCAAACATCACGGGAGGCACGACATCGACCGCAAAACCCAATCGCTTGCCCACATCAGCCAACATGGGCGCGGTGGCTTCACCGTTACGGCCGAACCGGAAGTCGTGACCCACGACCACCGTCCGGGCGTCCAGATCCTGCGCCAGCAGGCCGGCAAAAGCCTCACCGGTCAGGTTACGCAAGCACTCGCCAAAGCGCAGCAGCAACAGGCCGTCGAGGTCCATGCCCGCGAGAATCCGCCACCGCTCCCGCAAAGACGTCAGCCGGGCGGGCGGCGCCTCCGGCGCCAGGTATTCCCGCGGCGTGGGCTCGAACGTCAATACTACAGTCGGCGCGTTCAGTTGCGCGGCGTGCTCTTTGAGACGGCGCAAAAGCGCCTGATGGCCGAGATGGATGCCGTCGTAGGTGCCGATGGTGACGACGCAGCCGCGCTGACGCTCGTGCAGATTTACAAGGCCGCGGATGAGCTCCATGGGCCACTTAAGCCACTGATGTTAAAAGGTTAAATGATACGGGGTTTTGCCAGGCAAAGCCCGTGGAAGTTTGTCCAAGGCAGCAGTTTATGTGAACCCGCGAGAGCCCGCCCGCCGCTCGCAGGCCCAGCTTGGTTTCGATCGCGGCCGCCGTTGACAACAGCGTGCCCGATGAGCAGACTACCGGCCCCCCGCGACCGGGGATTCTCGATATATTGACGGAGATTTCGTGGCCAATACCAAGTCCGCCGAAAAAGCTGCCCGCCAGGCCCAAAAGCACCGCGTGCGCAATGTAGCACTGCGCTCCCGGATGCGTACGGCGGTACGCAGCGTGACGGCGGCTATTGCCGGCAAGAACAAAGACGCCGCAGTGGCCACTTACAAGGAAGCCGTGCCGGTCATAGACGCATTGGTGAACAAGCAGATCATCCACCGCAATAAGGCTGCGCGTCATAAGAGCCGGTTGTCGGCTCAGATTCGCGCAATGCAGTGAGGCTGAGATGGAAGCTAAAGAAAAGGCACGCTGGAACCACGTCCCAGCAAACCCGACGCCGGTGAGTCTGAAGCTGAAGCCTGCCGCTAGGCGGCAGTATCTCCTGCAGGTGCTTCGCGGGCGAGTGCCTCGCGAGCCTGCTCCTCCAAAAAGCCCATAATCGCCTGAGCTAGTTCCTTCGTCCCGCGACCGGTGGCCGCGGAGACGAGGAAATGCGGGCCGCGAAAGCGTAGCCGCCGCACGATGTCGCGTGCGCGCTTTTCGGCTTCCTCGTCCGGCAACAGGTCCCGCTTCGTCATGACGAGCCAGCGAGGCTTGAGGGCGAGACTTTTATCGAATTTCTTGAGCTCGGCGACAATCGAGCGGGCATCACGCACCGGATCCGCCTCCGGGTCGAGCGGCGCAATATCCACGAGGTGCAGAAGCACGCGCGTACGCTGCAAGTGCTTGAGAAACCGAATTCCGAGACCCGCCCCATCGGCAGCGCCTTCGATGAGACCCGGGATATCTGCCATGACGAAACTTCGGTGCTCGCCCACGTCGACGACGCCCAGGTTCGGATAGAGGGTCGTGAAGGGGTAATCGGCAACCTTGGGTCGCGCGTGCGAAACCGCCCGGATCAGGGTCGATTTGCCGGCATTAGGTAACCCCAGGAGGCCAACGTCGGCGATAACCTTCATTTCGAAAAGCAAGGTGCGCTTTTCGCCCGGTAGGCCGGGGCCGAATTGGCGGGGCGACCGATTGGTGCTGGACTTAAAGCGCTGGTTGCCCCAACCGCCTTTGCCGCCCTTGGCGACCAGAAGCACATCCCCAGCGTGGGTCAGATCGCTGAGCTCCTCGTTTGTCTCGGCGTCACGAACGGTGGTGCCTACCGGAACGGGGATATATAGATCAGCTCCGCCGTGGCCGGTGCAGTCGTTCGACCCACCGGACTCACCGTGACCCGCCCTATAGGTTTTCTCGATTCGAAAGTCCGCGAGAGTATTAATGCCTTCCTGCGCGCGCAGGTAGACGCTTCCCCCGTTGCCGCCATCCCCACCGTCCGGCCCTCCGAAAGGGACGAATTTCTCACGACGAAAACTGGTGCTGCCCCGGCCGCCATTGCCGGCCTGCACCTTACACTTGGCTTCGTCGACGAATTTCATAACGGAAGACTACCTAGGCCGAGTCGCCAAAGGCTAAAAAACAAACCCCGGCGCTCGGCCGGGGTTTGCAGGACACCGTTCGAACGGCGATCCTCAGTGCGTGGTGGCGGTTTCGCCTTCCGGCAGTACGCTCACGTACAGACGCTGCTCCGCGCCCTTCTTCTGGAAGAGCACCTTGCCCGCGATTTTCGCGAACAGGGTGTGGTCCGTGCCCGTGCCGACGTTCGCACCCGCGCGCACCGGCGTGCCGCGCTGGCGAATGATGATGTTTCCGGCCAGCACCCGCTCGCCGCCGTAGCGCTTGACGCCCAGGCGCTTGGATTCTGAATCGCGGCCGTTCTTGGTACTGCCGCCTGCCTTTTTATGTGCCATGACTGCTGTTCTCTACAAAAAATGGGGGCTGAAAAAAATGCCGACTTCAGCCCGCGCTGATGTCGGTGATCTTCACCTCGGTGAAGAGCTGGCGATGCGTCTTCTGTCGCAGATAGTGCGCCCGGCGCTTGAACTTCACGACGGAGACCTTCGCGCCCTTGCCGTGTCGTACGATAGTGCCGATGACCTTGCTACCCTTCAGCAGCGGCGCACCGAGCTTGACGTCCGCGCCCTCGCCGACCAGCAGCACTTCGCCGAATTCGACGGTTGCGCCGGCTTCGCCTTCCAGCTTCTCGACGCGCAGCACGTCGTCTTTGGTGACACGATATTGTTTACCGCCCGTGGCGATGACTGCGTACATAAATAAGAATGCCCTTGGAACGAAATGGTGGAGGGGCCCGCCCCTCGACCGAAGAAAGGTCGCGCATTCTACTGTCCGACCCGACTTCGGTCAAACGCGCATTTTCTTCAGGCCCTACGGGTACTTAGAGGGCTATGGAACGTTTCAATCCATTCTCGGCGACGCCTGCGTCGGCTAGGATGCGGGGCTGCCACCGAGGAACCATTTTTCGATGACCCTGGAAGAGATACGCGCGCTCGTCAAAGAGGATCTTGCGTCGGTCAACGACGTGATCCGCGCGCGCCTGAAAAGTGCTGTTCCGCTCGTGGATCAGATCGCGGAACACATCATTTCAGGCGGTGGCAAGCGCCTCAGGCCGATGCTGGTGGTGCTCGCCGGGCGAGCCTGCGGCCACAAAGGCAGTGCTCATATAGAGGCTGCGGCCTTCATTGAGTTCATCCATACAGCCACCCTCCTCCACGACGACGTCGTTGATGGCTCCTCCATGCGCCGCGGCCGCGACACTGCAAACGAAGTGTTTGGCAACCAGGCCAGCGTTCTCGTCGGGGATTTCGTGTATTCGCGCGCGTTCCAGATGATGGCCGCCCTGATGTCGCAACCCGTGATGGAAATCATGGCCGAGGCCACGAACGTCATCGCCGAGGGCGAAGTGCTGCAGCTCATGAACGCGCACGATGCGGACACGACTGAACAACGCTATCTCGAGGTCATTTACCGCAAGACAGCCAAGCTGTTCGAGGCAGGCGCGGAAGTCGCGGCGGTACTGTCCGAAAGCCCGCTCGCCATTCGCAGGGCGCTCGCGAATTACGGCAGACATCTCGGCACGGCGTACCAACTCGTGGACGACGTGCTCGACTACCGTTCGAATCCGACCGAGCGCGGCAAGAATCTTGGCGACGACCTCGCCGAGGGCAAGCCCACCCTGCCGCTGATTCATGCTCTGAAGCATGGCAATGAGCCGCAGCGGGCCGCCATCCGGCTGGCGATCGAGAAAGGCGGATTGGCCCAGCTCGAGCCCATCGTGGCGGCCATCGAGGCTACCGGCGGCCTGGAATACACGGCGCAACTGGCCCGCAGCGAGGCGGAACGGGCGCTCACGGCGCTGGATACGCTGCCGGGGTCTCCTTATAAGGACGGGTTGATGGCTTTGGCGCGGTTTTCGGTCGAGCACACGACCTGAGGGGCCCCAGAGACCCGGTGCGCTGGCGGCGGAATTGATTGCCGCCGCGGGGGCGCTTCAGTACACTTCGCGCCCCGCCGCTCTTGCCGCCCGCCGGCAGCGAAACGGCGCGGCTCTTTCGATCCTCGGGGTGTAGCTCAGCCTGGTAGAGCACTACGTTCGGGACGTAGGTGTCGCAGGTTCAAATCCTGTCACCCCGACCATTCAGACACCGCTCTAGGGATCGAGCGCCACTCCCGAAGTCAGATCCACTGGAAACAGGAAGTACGCCGGGTTACCCCGGTAGGAAGAGGCGCGCTGGCTTCCGACATACAGCCGCGTGCCGACAGTCGTCAAGGAACTGACACTGGCACCGCAGGGCGGCAGGTTCGTGAGGGC
>DATBCZ010000016.1:0-5307 GCA_036270175.1 Steroidobacteraceae bacterium
GTGCGCGGCATCGAGGGGCAGCTCGTCGGGCGCGTGACGCAAGGCCTGACCGTGACCGGGGCGGCGAGCTACAACAAGAGCGAACAGACCAACTCGCCGGCGCTGATTGCCAACAATCCGGCGCTGCTGGCGAATCCGCTATCCGCGGGCCTGTACGGCAAGCCGATCACGGCGCTCGCGAATCCGTTCGGCGCGATCGGCAGCCCCACCGCCAACTCGCCGCTGTTCCAGGGCAACATCCGCGCGCGCTACGAGTGGGAGTTCAACAACTACAACATGTTCGCGCAGGTCGGCGCGACATACTCGTCGAGCTCGTTCACGCAAACGGGTAACAACCCGTCGCTGTCCGGCGGCGGAGCCATCAATACCACCCTGCTGCGGTTCGAGAATCCGTCCTACGGATTGGTCGATGCATCGCTGGGTATCGCGAAGGACCAGTGGACCGCGCAGATATTTGGCGAGAACCTGGCCGATCGCAATGTCAGCCTGTTCACCTCGACCGGCCAGTTCGTCGTCACCCAGACGCCGAACCGACCGCGGGTGCTCGGACTGACGATCGGCTACAAGTTCTGATCCGCGCGCGCATGCGGTAGCATCAGGGGGGCGGGCGTGGGCCCGCCCCTTTTTCGTACCTGGTGCCTTCCTAGTCAATGTCCAGCCCCCCAAAGTCGCCGGTGGAGACGGAAGTGAGCCGCATTCGCGCGCTCATGGAAGCCCGCCAGTTCGATGCGGCCCTGGTGGCCGCGACCACCCTGGCAAAAGAGGTGCCCGAGAATCGCGATGTCCTGTACATGATCGCGGTATGCCAGCGGTGTCTGAACCAGATCCCCGCGGCACTGGCCTCTCTCGAAGAGCTGCAGATTCTGCACCCCGGCTTCAGCCGCCTTTTCCAGGAGCGCGGCAATTGTTTCGTGGCCTTGCGGGACGCGCCGCGCGCCATCGAGGCGTTTCTGTGGGCCGTGAATCTCAACCCAGCGCTGCCGGCCAGCTGGCGCACGTTGCAATCGCTTTACCGGATGACGGGCAATACCAAAGACGAGGAAACGGCCGCGGCGCACGTGGCCACCCTCTCCCGCCTGCCGCCCGACATCGTTACAGCAACGGCTCTTTTTTCAGATCGCGAGTTTGCGCTAGCGGAGCAGCTCGTACGCGCTCACCTGCTCAAACACGGTGACGACGTCGAAGCCATGAGGCTGTTGGCACGCATAGGCCTGGAAGTGGACGTTCTGGACGACGCCGAGATTCTGCTCGATGCGGTACTGCAACTGGCCCCCGAATACGACGCCGCCCGTCACGACTATGCAACCACACTGTTACGGCGCTACAAGCCGTTGCAGGCGCTGGCCGAGCTCGATAAGTTGCTGGCGAAGCATCCGGAAAACCACCTGTTCCGCACCACCTACGCGAACGCGGTTGTTGGAATCGGCGATCACGAGCGAGCGCTGAACTTATACCGGCAGCTTCTGCCCGACGCCGTAAACCCCGCCGAAGTGCATCTGTCGATCGCTCATTCGTTGAAGACACTGGGCCGGCAACCGGAGGCCGTGGAGTCCTATCGCGCCGCCACCGCCGCGCGCCCGAACTATGGCGACGCCTACTGGAGTCTCGCCAATCTCAAGACTTACCGCTTCACCGATGATGAGATCGAGCGGATGCGCACCGAAGAAGGTAACAGGCGCACGCGCCAGGTCGATCGCTATCACCTGTGCTTCGCCCTCGGGAAAGCGCTCGAGGATCGGGGCGAATTCGCCGAATCATTCGGCTACTACGAGCGCGGCAATGCGCTGAAAAAGGCGGAGTCACACTATCGACCGGAGGCTATCGAGCGTAACGCCCGCTGGCAGGCGCAGGTCTGCACGCGCGAATTCTTCGCCGCGCGCTTCGGCACGGGCTGTGAAAGTCCGGACCCGATTTTCATTGTCGGCCTGCCGCGCTCGGGCTCGACACTCATCGAGCAGATCCTGGCCTCACATTCACAGGTCGAAGGGACCATGGAACTGGCCGAGATTCCGCGGCTGGTGCACCAGTTGAGCGGCCGCGAGATAAACGATGAGAGCCCCCTCTATCCGCAGGTATTGGGCACGCTGAGCGCGGAACAACTGCGCTCGTTCGGGGCGGATTATCTGGCCAACACCCGGATTTATCGCTCCGGGAAGGCTTTTTTCATTGACAAGATGCCGAATAACTTCCGGCACCTGGGCCTGATCCACCTGATCCTGCCGAATGCCCGGATCATCGATGCGCGCCGCGAGCCCATGGCCTGCTGCTTCAGCAACTTCAAACAGCTGTTCGCCAATGGCCAGGAATTCACCTACAGCCTGGCGGACATCGGCCGTTACTACCGCAGCTACGTCGAGTTGATGGATCACTGGGACGAGGTGTTGCCCGGCAAGATCCTGCGGATGCAACACGAGCAGGTGGTCGACGACCTCGAGGGTAGCGTGCGCCGCCTGCTCGACTTCTGCGGCCTGGACTTCGAGCCGGCCTGCCTCGAGTTCTACAAGAACGAGCGCAGCGTGCGCACCGCGAGCTCCGAGCAGGTGCGCCGCCCCATTTTCAAGGAAGGCCTCGACCAGTGGCGGAATTTCGCGCCCTGGCTCGGACCTCTGACCGAAGCACTCGGCGATCTCGCGGGTAATGGCAACAGATCCTCCTGAAAGCCGCGAAGAGCTGTGCCGGCTCGCAGCGACCCAACGGCGTGCCGGGCGGGTCCCCGAGGCGTTGGAAACGCTGAAGCGGCTCGAGAGCCTCTATCCTCCGTTCGGCAGCCTGTTTGAAGAGCTCGGTTTCTGCCTGCTGACCATGGGCGCGCCGGCAAAGGCGCTCGCGCCCTTCGAGCGGGCCGTGAGTCTCAACATGTGCCTGCTGGGAAGTTGGCGCGCGCTCGCGAGCCTGTATGGCGCGGGCGGCCAGACAGCCGAGGCGCAAAACGCCACCACGCAGGTAACGCAACTCGAAGCACTCCCCGCCGAGATCCAGTTGGCCTGTAGCAAGTTCTTCGACGGCGAGGCGCGGATCGCCGAGAGCCTGGTCCGCCAGTACATGGCCGCCCACGGTGAGCACGTGGAGGCGTTGCGCTTGCTGGCGAAGATCGCCGGCGATAGCGGGTCCGAATTCGATGCCGAAATGCTTCTGCACAAGGCGCTCGCGCTGGATCCGGGGCACGAGACCGCACGCCACGAGTTGGCACTCGTACTGTTCAAGCGGCGCAAGCTCGCAGCCGCCCGCGCGCACCTGGCGCAACTTCTGCCGACCTCGCCCGGCAAGCGCTCCTGGCGATCTCTCTATGCGGCGGTGAGCGCCGCAATGGGCGACTACAACGCAGCCCTGCCCCTCTACGGCGAACTGTTGCAGGAAACACCGCAAGACCCGGATCTCCTCCTGGCGATCGGCAATGCCCTGAGGACCACGGGCAAGACGCAGGAGGCCGTCGACTCCTACCGCTACGCCGCGGCCGCACGGCCCGGCTTTGGCCAGCCCTTCTGGGGTCTCGCCACCATCGAGAGCTATCGGTTCACACAGACCGAGATGGCTGTCATGCAACAACACGAAGCCAGTGCAGCAGTGGCGCCCGCGGAACGCTATTACCTGTGTTTCTCACTAGCCAAGGCGTTGGAGGATCGCGGCCGTTTCAGTGAGTCGTTCGGGTATTACGAGCGCGGCAACGCGTTGAAGAAAGCCACGCTGCGCTATCGCCCCGAGCCATTCGAGCGCACCGCGCAACGGCAGGCGTCTGTCTGTACGTCAGCGTTCTTCGAGTCCCGCAAAGGCTTCGGCTGCGAGAGTGCGGCACCCATATTCATCGTGGGTCTACCGCGCTCCGGCTCCACCTTGATCAGGCAGATCCTGGCGGCACATTCGCAGGTCGACGCGACCCTCGAGTTCGCGGACATCCCCCGCCTGGCGCGGGAGCTGCAGTCGAGCGAGCCTGCTCCGCGTCTCGGCTATCCAGGTCTACTGGGCTCGTTGAGCGCAGCGATGTGCAAGGGATTCGGCGAGAAGTACCTGTTGGAAACGGCTCCCTATCGCACCGGCAAGGCTGGCGCGCCCCTGGCGCACTTCATCGACAGGATGCCGCATAACTTCCAGTACCTCGACCTGGTCCAGCTCATTCTGCCGAACGCGAAAGTCATCGATGTCCGCTGTCATCCATTGGCGGGCGGGTTCGGCATGTACAAGCAGCTGTTCGCCACCGGAGCGCCCTTCGCCTACAGTTTCGAAGACATCGCCCGCTATCACCGCATGTATGTCGAGCTCATGGACCACTGGGCGCGAGTGCTGCCGGGAAAGATCCTGCGCGTGCAGTATGAAGAGGTCGTCGAGGATTTCGAGCCCGGCGTACGACGCCTGCTCGACTTCTGCGGGCTGGAATTCGAACCCGCCTGCCTGGAGCCCTACCAACCTGTCTTGAAGGAGCGCATCAGTCAGTGGCGCCATTTCGAGCGTTGGCTGGCACCCTTGAAACGAGCGTTGGCAACCTAACGCCGCACCGGAATGTCGATGTAACTATCGCCGTACCAGCGCAGCTTCACCGGCTCCTGGTCGTCGGGATCCTCCAGCGACCCCACACTGACATCGTCGCCGCCGCCGTAGTTGATCTCCTGGTCGGGCCGCTTGTTGACCCCCAGGACGAGCACCAGCCGGCTGCCGGCCTCGAGTTTGCGGCTCGTGAGGCGCTCGACCTTGAAGGACACCACCTGGCGCTCGCCTGCCCTGAGTAAGCGCCGGCGGACACGATCCTGCGCGTAGCTGGCGCGGAATACATAAGGCTCGAAGAGCTGCACATATTCACCGCTGGGCCGCAGCTCATACGCCGCCACTCGCAGATCCACGTCCATCTTGTTGACGGTGAGATCGAGTCGCCCCGACCACGCGCCTTGCAACTCCAGCGCTCTTGGCAAAGGATCGCTGACGTAATTCGTGGCGTTGCGAACCTCAACACTGCTCCCGGCGATATCCGTGGGTGTCCAGTTGGAATTGACGTCATTGCGATCCGCGAGAGCGACCACCTGGTCCACAAATTCGGCCGCGGCGCGTTTGCCCTTGGCGTCGGCAGCGCTGCGTTTCGTGTTGGCGCTTTTGCCCTTGGTCTTGCCAGCGGCCCTGCCCAGGGCACCATGCTGCGCCAGCCGGTGACTCGCCCCCACCGCCGCCGGGTCCAAAAACAGCTTCAGCGTCCCATTTCCCATGGCCTCCAGCGACGGCACATGCCGCCACTCGTTCGCCCCCATCACTTCGAAGTTGACCTTGTCTTTCAGCAGCGCCGGCGTTGCGGCGCCCTTCAGCACCGAATCGAACCACTCATAG
>DATBCZ010000017.1:0-10465 GCA_036270175.1 Steroidobacteraceae bacterium
GGTCGATGCCGGCAATACCGCCTAGTACTTTAATTTCGTGACATGGCGGATTGGCCGATCAGCGCAAGGCCGGGGCCAGGCCCTCACAGCCGCATCATGCCGCCGAGAAGTCGCGCATACGCCGCCTCGTCAAGGGCCACGTA
Source organism: Steroidobacteraceae bacterium (assembly GCA_036270175.1). Lineage (GTDB taxonomy): Bacteria > Pseudomonadota > Gammaproteobacteria > Steroidobacterales > Steroidobacteraceae > 13-2-20CM-66-19. The sequence goes on from DATBCZ010000017.1 coordinate 144, forward strand.
CGCCTGCCGTTGCCGATCATCGATGTACAGGGCGTCTTCGATCTTCGATCGATCATACCCCTGCACCGCCAGCTCCTGCTTGCGAAGCTTGAAGGTCCCGGTGATCTCGATCCCCCGTACGATCCGCACAAACACCGGTCTGGCATAGTCGGGCAGCCGCTCGACGAGTTGGCTTCTGAATGTCGCGAGGTCGAAACCGGATGAAACGACCAGCGCAGCCATCCCCGCACGTCCATCCGCTCCGGGCACCGTAACACCGTACACAGCCGCGTCAGACACGCCCGTGCAGGCGGTGACCGCGGCAGTAACCTCTCCGGTCGATACGTTCTCGCCCTTCCAACGATAGGTATCGCCAACCCGATCGACGAAATAGAAGAACCCCTGCTCATCCTTGCGCATGAGATCGCCCGTGCGATACCAGGCGTCGCCTGCCAAGAAAACATTGCGCAAGATTTTCTTCTCGGACGCCTCCGCGTCCGCATATCCCTCGAAGCGTCCGCCGTGCTTGCCGTCACTGTTGGAGATCTCGCCGATCGCTTCCCCAGCCTCGTTCACACCGCACCGGACACACAGGCCCGCAGCGTCGCGCAAAGGAGCTCCGCGCTCCTCATCGAATTTCACCAGCGCGACCGGCATGCGATGCGACAGAAACGGTGGAATCCGCCCGATCGCGCCAGGACGTCCTTCGCAGTTATAAAGCGAGAAGCTGCCTTCGGTTGCGGCGTAGTACTCGAGAATCTGCGGAATCTCGAAGCGCTCCTGAAAAGGTTTCCAGACATCCGCGCGCAGGCCGTTACCGCAACACACTCGCAGCGAGTGGCGCGTTTCATCGGGGTGGGGCGGGCTCGCAACCAGATAACGGCACAGCTCGCCGATGTACTGAAACAGGGTACAGCGCTCTTCGACAATGTCGTGCCAGAATTCGCTGGCCGAGAAACGTTCACGCAGTACGACCGTTCCGCCGCGAACCAACGTAGCCCCGGTTGCAACGATGCCACCCACGCTGTGGTAGAGGGGCAGGCAGTTGTACATCCGGTCGCTGGGCTGTGTGTCGATCAGGCCCGCAAACCAGTGGCTCCACTGCATGACACGCAGGTGGCTGACATTGGCCGCCTTGGGAAGACCAGTGGTTCCGGACGTATAGATGTGAAGCGCATGAGCGTCGAGCGAGGGCGGCGGGCACTCCGCCTCAGTCAGTTTCGTGGCCGGCAGGCGCGCGACCGCAATGTCGAGCCGCAGAAATTCGTCTCCGCCCGGACCGTGCTGCCAATACCGCACTGTTTCGGGAACGTGCTCGCGTGCGGTGCGCAGGGTGGCAAGCAGCGCAGCGGCGACTACGACATAACGTGGCGCGACAATATTGATGGAGTGCGCCAGTGCCGCGCCAGTCAAGTTGGTGTTGAGCAACGAAACCACCACGCCGGCTCGCGTGAGTCCGAGCCAGATCGCCAGGTAGTCCGGGCAGTTCGGCATCAGAAGGCCAACGACATCACCGGGAGCGAGGCCCACTTCCAGGGCCCAGCGCGCGTGGCGGTTGACCGAGTCGGCCAGCTCGCGGTAGCTCAATGAGGAGCCCTGGCCGGTGAGCGCGGGCGCTGCGCCGAAACGCTCCGCCAGAGTTTCGATAAGAACGGGTAGCGTAGGCGCTCGACGCCGATCGATGGGCGCGGTCATCTCGAGGGCCCGCACCCACGCCTTGAGCGGGGATTTCATGTTTTCGTCAGTGCGAGCCGTCATAATAGGCTCACGGAAAAGGCGGGAGGCAGCACCATAATGAGAAACGAGACAATTGCCCTGCACGGTGGTTTTGACTCCGACCCTACCACCAAAGCGGTGGCGGTGCCGATCTATCAGACTGTTGCATACTCCTTCGACAGTGCTGAGCATGGGGCCGCGCTCTTCAACCTGGAAGCGGAAGGCTATCGCTACACCCGCATAGGTAACCCGACGAATGCCGTGCTCGAGGAACGTGTTGCCATGCTCGAGGGCGGCATCGACGGTTTGAGCTGCAGCTCGGGGCAGACGGCGCTGTATTACGCGTCGCTGAACGTGGCGGAGGCGGGCCGCAACATCATTTCCGTGCCGCAGCTCTACGGCACCACGCACACACTGTTTGCCCACATATTGCCGAAGCTCGGTGTCAATGTCCGCTTTGCAAAGTCCGATCGTCCGGAAGATCTCGAGGTGTTGATCGACGAGAACACCCGCGCCCTGTTCTGCGAGACCGTCGGAAACCCTGCCGGCAATGTATGCGACCTGGAGGCGCTGGCCGCGGTGGCGCATCGCGCCGGGGTGCCGCTGATCGTCGATAACACGGTGCCGACGCCCATTTTGATGCGGCCGATCGAATATGGTGCGGACATCGTCCTGCACTCACTCACGAAGTTTCTGGGCGGCCACGGAACGAGCCTGGGTGGCATCATTGTCGACAGCGGCAATTTCGATTGGCAGAAACACGCGGCCCGCTACCCGACTTTTACGACGCCGGACGAGTCCTACCACGGGCTCGTGTACACGGAGCACTATGGTAAAAAAGCCTTTCTAGGCCGCTGCCGCAGCGTTTACCAGCGAACGATGGGTGCTGTGTTGGCTCCCCTGAACGCGTTCCTCCTGCTTCAGGGCATTGAGACCGTGGCCCTGCGCGTCGATCGCCATGTGGAGAACGCGCGGCGCGTTGCGGAATTTCTGCGCGACGATCCGCGTGTTGCTTCGGTGAGTTACGCCGGCTTCCCGGACAATCCCTACTACCCCCTGGTGCAAAAATACCTCGGCGGCAGGGCCTGCTCGCTGCTGACCTTCGCCATTCGCGGCGGCTTCGATGGCGGTACCCGGTTCTACAACGCGCTGGGCCTCTTCAAACGGCTGGTGAATCTGGGCGACGCGAAATCGCTGGCCTGTCATCCCGCCTCGACCACTCACCGGCAGATGTCGCCGGCGGAGCAGCGTCTCGCGGGCATCGGGCCGGAAACCATCCGGCTCAGTGTTGGTATCGAGCACATCGACGACATCCTCGCCGATCTCGATCAAGCGCTTGCCGCTGCGACCCGCGGCTGAGAGGGTGAGTCTCGCATGAGCCCAGTGAAGGATGATCTGCCCGAGCCGGGCGCCGAGCTGTTCCCGGCGCGTCCGACACGGGAGCGCATCGATGATCTGCTCACTCGCGAGCTTGCGGACGCGACCGAGCGAGTCACGGCGAACTCCGTCATGCCGACGCTGGATATGGCGAAATTTCGCCAGGAGTTGGCCGGCTTCGACTTCGAAACTCCGCGGCCCGCCGAGCAGGTACTCGCCTGGAGTATCGAGCAGCTCGAGCGGGGCGCCGTTCACATGACTCACCCGCGCTACTTCGGACTCTTCAATCCCGCTCCGGTAGCGCCGGCGCAATGGGCGGACCGCATCGCCGGCGCCTTCAATCCGCAACTGGCCAGCTCAGGCTCGTCGCCGACCCCGGTTGAGATCGAGGCCCATGTCATTCGTGCGATGGCGCGCCGTGCCGGACTTCCGGCCGACTCCGCTGGCCACTTCACCACGAGCGGCTCCGAAGCCAACTACACCGCGTTGCTTTGTGCCCTGACACGCGCGCAGCCTCGCTTCGGTGCCGAAGGTGTGCGCGCATTTTCCGGCCCTGTCGCGTTCTATACGTCACGCGAGTGTCATCCGGCATGGTTGAAAATTGCTCACCAGGCCGGGGTTGGGCGCTCGGCGCTGCGCCTCGTGGCAACTGATGGGCACGGTCGAATGGATAGCGAGGCGCTCGCCGAGGCGGTAGCGGACGATCGACGGGACGGCGTGGTGCCGGTACTCATCGCTGCTACAGCGGGCACCACCGGCGGCGGCATGATCGATCCATTGGAACGCTGTGCAGCCATCGCCCGCTCGAACGGAATCTGGTACCACGTCGACGCCGCCTGGGGAGGCGCTGCGCTGTCCTCGGATCGGCTGCGAGGCGCTCTCGCCGGCATCGAGCTGGCTGACTCACTGACGATCGACGCCCATAAGTGGTTTGCCACAACGATGGGCTGCGGCATGTTTGTTTCACGGGACGCCGCGGTATTGAGTGAAGCGTTCCAGGTTGGCGGGGACTTCATGCCCTCGAGCGCTTCGAGCCTGGACCCGTACCTGAACACTGTGCAGTGGTCGCGGCGCTTTCTGGGTTTGCGGCTGTTTCTGGCTCTGGCGGTCGCCGGCTGGAAGGGCTACGGCGCGCATGTGGAACGCGCGGTGGATGTGGTCGAACGGATCAAGGTCCGGCTCGTCAGCCGCGGCTGGTCGGCGCTCAACGATTCACCCCTGGCAGTCTTGTGCGCCGCACCACCGGCTGGGCTGGGGGATGTCCGCGGCATCGTCACCCGCCTGTTGGCTTCGGGCCGAGCCTGGGTGGCGCGGACGAAATTCGAGGGACGCGAGGTTGTCAGGATCTGCGCCACGCACGGGGAGACGACACTCGCCGACGTGGACGAGCTCGTGCGCGCTCTAAACTCCGGAGCCTAAGTCAGACAGGCCCCAGCAGCTTCACCACGAGCGTTTCGACCGAAGCGATCGAGTCGAAGTTTTCCGGCGTGATCTCCGTCTGCGGAATGGACAGATCGAATTCGACCTCGATGGCCAGCATGAGGTTGATCATTTTCATGGAGCTCATGCCGAGCTCATTCAGGCGGGCCAGGACCGGCAGCGGCGCGGCTCCCGCCGGGCGCTCCAGGATCCGCTCCACCAGGCCGATGATACGGTCGTGCGGCGAACCGGCGCCGCTTTGATTTTCCTGCAACTCGCTCATAAGCCGGACGGGGATACCTTTGATGGCGGAAGACGGACTGTGTTCTTTTTCATGCCGGCCAGGAGTGCCAGCCAATTACGGTAAATTCCCGTCGCCCCCGCGCTCCAGGTGCTCTGCAGGGTAGCGGCGATCGAGGTCATTGGAAAGTCCGCCAGCAATTCCGCTGTGGGTTCCGCCCGTGCTCGAGCCTCGAAAGCAGCGAGCAGCTCGAGCGCCGCCGGCGGGAAATAACCGTGCGGCAGCGTCGGATAGTGTGCCTGTTGCCCGCGTAGGTAGCGCCCGACGTCGCGGCGGTACTCCCGCAGGAGGGTAGTGTCTTCGTACTCGGGGTGTCCCTGAAAAAACACGAGCAGACTGCCGGCCTGTTTAGTAAACATATCCGCACCGGAGGCGGCCGAGGCGCTGACGATGCTGTACCCGGCGTCGCGCAAGGCGTCGACAGGTAGCTCGTTCCAACGTGAATGCGGAGTGTGCAATGGCGTAGCAATGCCTTTCAGCAGTGGCTGATCAGGCAAGGTGTCATGGGCGAAGACCCCACAGCGCTTCTGCTCGAGCCGGCGGCGCCGGATGCCGTCCAGAAGCTCCACGGCTGCATGGGCGGCCAGGCAGGACCAGATGCTGGAAGTGGTGTTGGCTTGCGCCCACTGCAGGAGTTCGCGTAGGCGCTCCCAGTAGGGCTCATCGCTCAACAACGGTGCGACGGGCTCCGTACCCGTGACAATGAGCGCGTCGGGCGGGTCCCGGTGCAGCTCGTCGATAGACCAATACCTGTCACTGTTAAGGTGCGCGAGGCCTGCGGGCCCGCGTGGTACTTCCGGTAAAAAGTAAAATCGCAGCCGTACCGGCACAGTATCCGCTGCTGCGCTCAGCACGCGGGCGAACTGCGCTTCCGTGGCTTCGAGCGCCGTGTCCGGCATATTGTTGACTAAGCCGACAACTACAGCGCGTTGGGCACGAGGGCGCTGCGCACCCCTTTGGAGCGCGGCGCGGGAACGGGCGGATTCAATCTCGAGTGGCATGGAGGCTCACTTCATCCAACTTCCTGTAATGAATGCTTTACTCTTTTGTGTAAGGATTGTTGTGCATTATTACGCTTCTTGGCGTATCGTGACAGCAGAATTAGAGCGTAAACAGGTCCATTTTCATGGAAGCGCCCTCGATCTCAAGAACTGTAAATTTCTCGCCCGGTGATCTTTCGACGCGTGCCCGGGCGGTCGCCGCCATTGCGGCCAACAACGCGATCGACGTCGATGAGTCCTCACGTTTCCCCGCTGAATCCTGCGCTGCACTCAAAGAGCAACGCCTGCTGGGTGTCATGGTGTCGCGCGACCTGGGCGGCGAGGGCGCGAGCATCGCCGACGTGGCGGACATCTGCTATCTGTTAGGTCAGGCGTGCGCGTCGACCGCCATGATCTATGCCATGCATCAGATAAAAGTGGCCTGTGTGACCCGCCACATGCGCGACAACGGCGTGTTGGCGAACACCATGCGCCGCCTATGCACCGAGCAGTTGCTGTTGGCGTCCTCCACGACCGAAGGTCAGAGCGGCGGAAACGTGCGCACCAGCGAAGCGCCCGTCGAGCACGAGGACGGCCTCATACGGCTCGAGCGTCGCGCCAGTGTGATTTCATACGGCGCCTACGCCGACGGTATCGTGACAACGGCGCGCCGTTCGGCGAGCGCGGCCGGCTCCGACCAGGTGTTGGTTGCGTTCCTGAAGAGCGACTACACGCTGACGCGGCTGCAGGGATGGAACACCCTGGGCATGCGCGGTACCTGCAGTGAAGGCTATACGCTGAAGGCGACCGGGAAGGCGGCCCAGATCCTTCCCGATCCGTACGAGACGATCCACGCGCAAACCATGGTACCGTTCGCGCACTTGTTATGGGGCTCTGTCTGGACTGGCATTGCGGCCAGCGCGACGAGCCGCGCACAGGCGTTCATCAGGCAGGCGATGCGGACCTCGAATGGCCAGTTGCCACCCGGCGCCCCGCAGTTCACGCTAGCTCTGAAGTCCCTGCGCACACTGCGCGGGATGTTGGCGACGTCCCTGCGCACCTACGAGCGCAACATGAACGACCCGAAGGCGCTGGCCTCTGTCGACTTCCAGTCGGTGATCACTCTCACGAAAGTCGAGGCCTCCGAGCTCGCCGTCTCCATCGTCATGAGCGCCATGCGGGCTTGCGGGTTATCCGGCTACCGCAGCGACGGTGACTTCACCCTCGGCCGCCATCTGCGCGATGTGTTGTCGTCGCCGATCATGATCAACAACGATCGGATCCTCGCGAACCTGGCGACCAGCTCGCTGATGACACCCATTCCTACTTCGATGCGTGACTGACCTGCCCATGAGTAAACTCGCTACCACTGCGTCCGTCGCCGCGACGCCCGATCCGCTCGAATCACTCGCCGCGACGCTGTTCCGTCCCATGGGGAGCGATGGCGTCTACGCGCGCACGGCACTCTATGAGGATGTCGTCGAGCGACTGACCGCTTATATCTCCCGCCAGCGCGATCCGCGCGCCGAGATTCTGCGCTTTCCGCCGGTGATGAGCCGGGATCAGCTGGAAAAGTCAGGCTACCTGAAGAGCTTTCCGAACCTGTTGGGTTGTGTTTGTGCCCTGCACGGCAGCGAGGCGGCGATCCGCTCCGCCGCCGATTCCCACTACAGCGGCGGTGATTGGACGAAAGGGCTCACCGCTGCGGATCTGGTGTTGTCACCCGCGGCGTGTTACCCGGTATACCCGTTGGTCGCCAGCCGGGGGCGCCTGCCCGAAGGCGGTTTGTTGTTCGACGTGGCGGCGGATTGCTTCCGCCACGAGCCGTCGCGCTCCCTCGATCGCTTGCAGTCCTTCCGCATGCGTGAGTTCGTCCGCATCGGCACGCCGCGGGACGTTATGTCGTTCCGTGAGCAATGGATGGCCCGGGCGGAAGGTTTGGCGCGCGACCTGGCGTTGCCCTGCGCGCTGGATGTGGCCAACGATCCCTTCTTCGGCAAGGTCTGCCAGATCATGGCCGTGAGTCAGCGGCAGAATGCCCTGAAGTTCGAGTTGCTCATCCCGTACTACGCTAACGCGAAGCCCACTGCCTGCATGAGCTTCAACTGCCATCTCGAGCATTTTGGCGAAGTCTGGGGAATTCATGACAGCGCGGGCGCCGTGGCCCACACCGGCTGTGTTGCCTTCGGCATGGACCGTCTCGCCGTGGCGCTTTTCTCGAATCATGGCGTGGACGTCGCGCGCTGGCCCGACTCCGTGCGCCAGGCGCTGGCTTTCTAGCCTCCTGCCATGCCGCTCGATCCGCGCGCCAAGCGGTTTCTGGATAGGCTGGCCGCCCTGCATCCTCCGAGTGTGCTCTCTCTGACGGTGAGCGAGCGCCGTGCCGGGGTGAGTCAGCTGATGGGGTTCTCCGGCCCCGAAGAGCCCATAGGGAGTATCGAAGAGCGCACTCTGCCGGGTCCGTCCGGGCTGCCGCTGGCCTTGCGTATCTATCGGCCCGCGTCAGGGCGGCTCGCGACCGGCGAGTTGGATGACACACCCCGTCCCGCGCTGATCTATTTCCACGGCGGCGGCCTGGTGGCCGGCAGCCTCGACACCCACGATCCGATCTGCCGCTCGTTGAGCAATGCCAGCGGTTGCATGTTGCTGTCTGTTGATTACCGGCTGGCGCCGGAATATCCGTTTCCCGCGGCCATCGCGGATGGTTGCCATGCTACCGAGTGGGTCGTCAGACATGCGGACGAACTCGGTATCGATCCCGCGCGGATCGGTGTGTGTGGTGACTCGGCCGGGGCGACGCTCGCCGCGGTCGTGTGTCAGGCGGTTGCGGCCGGCGGCCGGGCGCGGCTGGCATTGCAGTTTCTGTTGTGTCCGATCATGGACTTCTGCGCGACCACCGACTCCCGGCGCGAGTACGCCGCCGGTTACCTCGTCGACCAGGCGACGCTGGATCATGACCTCAAGTACTATCTCGGGGCGGACGGCGACCCCATGCATCCCCGCGTTTCACCGTTACGGGTGGCGGATGTCGCGGACCTGCCGCCGACCTGCATTCACACCGCCGAATTTGACCCGTTGCGCGATGAAGGCGCCGCGTATGCCGAGCGGCTTCGGGAAGCGGGTGTGGCAACCACGTACCGGTGCCACTCCGGTATGATCCATCTGTTTTACGGAATGGGCGGCCTCATTCCCTACGTAGCGACCGCATACCAGCAGATGGGCACCGACATTCGTTCCATGCTCGGGGAAACCGCACCATGAATCGCCTCGAGATCGAGAAACTGCTGCAACAGATTTACGCCGCGCGCACCGCGGGTCAGCTCGACCAGCTCTGCGCGCTGTTTGCGGGGGACGCGTCTTTCAAAATCGCTGGCGCCAGCGATGGCAAGCCGATTGCCATTGCGGCTCGAGGCTCGGCCGAGATCCGCACGTGGCTGGCGGTGATGCTCAAAACCTTCAAGTTGAGTCGCTTCCAGATGCTCTCGGTGACCATCGACGGTGCCCGAGCCGCCGTTCACTGGCGGGTCGATATCCATTCGAAGATCACGGGGGTCGTCGTGCCCACCGAGTTGGTGGACCTGGTGGAAGTGAGCGACGGCCGGGTCACGGCCTACCGGGAGTTCTTCGCTCCCTGCTGAGCTGCCTGGCCGACCAGGGTCTCGCACTCGGTCTTCCAGGTCTCATGACAGCGTGGGTGAAAGTGGAGGGTCACCGGTTTGCCGTCCAGCTGCGCTTCCACCTCGTATTCCACCTCGGTGGGTGATACGAGCACGCGACAAAAGTCGCAAGGAGCGCCACATCCCTTCCCGCCCCAGAGGCGAATCGACACCGCGCGGCGTAGTGCCGTCACGGTGAGGCGCTCCGTGCGGGGCGCCTCTTCGGGATTTTTGCGATCGGCGGAAGCGGGCCCGTTCATTTTATGTACCTTGCAGCCCCCGGGACTGCACCTGGCCGCTGACGTCGTATCGACTATGCGCCGGACGAGGGGAGGGAGCAAGCACTGCTACGCTTGGGGCAACGCGACGCCTGCTCCCCGTTTTGGTCATGGAACCGTCATCTCAAATGTGCGTCTCTAAAACCTGGCGCTAGTTCGCGAAAAGCTTGGATTTTCTTTGCCTGTGTGGGCACTTTCCGTTATTTTCCGAGCGCCCGAGTACGATCTAAAATAAGTATTCAGTTCGGGGTTCTTGAACGTCGTCGCACGGAAGATCCCATCGCAGTTTGCGGATCAGGAGATTCTCCGTGGTCATGAAGCTAGCCGTTATGGACGGTTGGCGCGCGCGAGTGCGCGCCTGGCCTCTTTCCAGGGGATACTCCCGTTCCCAGTCGCGTCTCCGTGCCTGAGCGCGCGGTGCATTTAAATTCTGGAGCCAGGTGATGCAGATTCAAGAACGCGCTCGTCGTACCCCCAAGGCAGGCAAGATCGGTAGCACGAAGAAGATTGGAAACGGCGGCGCGGACGGTGGCGATTCCCCGGTTGATTCGAGCGAGTTGGACGTCCGCAAACTGCTTCGGGCCCTGCAAGCGGTACGCGACGGCGATTTCTCCGT
>DATBCZ010000018.1:0-2381 GCA_036270175.1 Steroidobacteraceae bacterium
GTGCGGTCAAGCGGTCCGATAGCTGTCTTGTCGTAGTTGGCCGGGGTACTACCGACCCGGATGCCAATTCCGAGGTATCGAAGCTCGCACGTATGTTGGAGGAGGGGCTGGGATTTGGAGCCTCTTTTGTGTGCTACTCGGGCACCGCCGAGCCTGGGCTGGCGGAAGGCCTGCACAGGGCGGCACGCTTGGGCTTCGAGCGCATGGTGGTGTTTCCGTATTTTCTTTTTGACGGCGTGTTGGTCAAAAGGATCTACGCCGCCGCGGACGAATTGCAGGCGCGGTACTCGGAGTTGGAAGTCCTGAAGGCCGGATATCTCGGCGCGCACGACGACGTGGCGGCGGTCTTCCTGGAGCGAGCGCAAGAGGGGATGGAGGGCCGGGCGAAGATGAACTGCTCGCTCTGCAAGTACCGTGTGCAGATCGTGGGATTCGAGGAGCAGGTCGGAGCGCCTCAGCAACCGCATCATATGCAGGTGCGCGGGTTGGCGGGGCGGCAGTCGCCTGAAGCGAAGGAGTCAGGGGCGGCGGGGGAGCTGGCGGCGGCGCGGGAGTCAGTTCCAGCACAATGGCGCCGGTACGAGCCGCATCCCATCGAGGCAGAGAGCTTCAGGATCATTGAAGCGGGCCGCGATTGGTCAGGCATGCCCGAGGGGCTGAAACGCGTGGCACAACGCCTCGTTCATACGAGCGGCGACTTCAACGTAGTCGATGAACTGTTTTTTTCCGCAGGCGCGGTCGAAATCGGGGTTCGCGCTCTCTTGCGCTGTCGGCGTGTCGTGACTGATGTGACGATGGTCGCGAGTGGCCTCAAACGCGCCCTCCTGCAGCAACTCGACATTGACGTCTGGTGTGGTGTGCATGACCGCGAGACGCATATGTTGTCCGAGAATGCCGGCATCACACGGTCGGCGGCCGGAATACGCCGTGCGTGGGAAAAGTGGGGCAATGATATTGTTTTGGCGATAGGCGACGCGCCGACAGCGATCGCCGAGACGACTCGCCTGGTGCGTGAGGTGGGCTGGCGCCCGCAACTGGTGATTGGGTTGCCGGTGGGTTTCGTGGGGACCCGGGAGAGTAAGGAGGACTTGCGTCGGTGCCTGCAGATTCCACGGATCACGAATTCCGGTACACGCGGTGGCTCGCCATGGGCGGCGAGTGCCGTCAACGCGATGATGATTGGGGCGGTGGATCATCTGGCTGGGGTGTGGTCCCTATGAGTCGCGTCCCCCTGGACCTGGCTGTCCTGGCCGACAATGGCTTGCGCAGAGGGCGCACGACCGGTACGTGCGCAACCGCAGCTTTCAAGGCAGCACTGCTGCTGATTCTGCGCCAGGAGGCGGTTGCGGAAGTTACGGTGAGTTTGCCGGACTCGCGGTATTACCTGCCGGTTCCGATTCGCGAAGTGAAGCGTCTTGCCGACGGGTCCGCGCGCGCAGCGGTGGTCAAGGACGCAGGCGACGATCCGGACTGTACCGATCGCGCCGTGATCTTCGTGCTCGTCCGGATCAACAACCGGGGAGAGCTGAGATTCCTGGCGGGATCGGGTGTGGGGACGGTTACGGAGCCCGGGATCCGAGTACCCGTGGGCGAGCCTGCGATCAACCCGATGCCGCGTCAGATGATGCGTTGGGCTGCCGACGAGGTGTTGGCCGGCGCGCCGAATCCCGGGTTCGATCTCGAGATCGGTTGCGAAGAAGGGGCGGTGATTGCGCGTAAGACCTTCAATCCGAGGTTGGGAATTATCGGCGGTATCTCGATTTTGGGCACAACTGGTGTGGTCGAGCCGATGTCCTTGGCGGCGTATATGGCCTCGATCGAGGTCTATATTCGCGTGGCGTTGGGAGGGGGCTCGGGGAGCGCCGCGTATGCGCCGGGAAAAATAGGCACCGCATTCGCCCGTCAGAGTTTGCAGCTACCGCAGAAGCGCGTGGTGCAGATATCGAACTTCATTGGTTTCGCGCTGGATTGTACCAATCTCGTGTTGGCCGAGGAGGGGCGGCAACTGCCGGTTCTGTGGATGGTCGGGCATCCGGGTAAGCTGGCTAAGACGCTCGACGATATCTGGGATACGCATTCCGGGAAGAGTCCAATGGCAATGACCGCGGTAGCGCGTGTTGCTGCTGACTGCGGCTTTTCCGCGGAAGAGGTACGGGGCCTGCGGGAGTCCAACACCGTCGAGGCGGCGGTGGAGTCGCTGCGAGATCATCCTCGTGGTCGCGAGCTTTGGAGTACGGTCGAGAAACGGATCGCAGGAGCCGTGCATGCGCGGTTGAAAAAAGTCGAGCGGGTCGAGACGCGGTTGTTTGGGTTGCACGGTGTTGCGTTGGGGCAGGCGGCATGAGTGAGGCGGGGAAATCGGGAAGGTGGGTCCCATGAGT
>DATBCZ010000019.1:0-5233 GCA_036270175.1 Steroidobacteraceae bacterium
CACGGCAACCGCGAAGTCGCTCTCCACCACGGCGACGGCGTTTGTGGTGCCGCCATACCCGGTCGCATCCACTTGATAGGAATTGATCTGGGTACCCGAGGACTTGTAGTAGGCACCCGCTAGAAAGGTGAGGTAGAACTCCGGAGAACTGGCGTAGTCGTTGAGGACTCCCGCGTTACCTATCGTCATCGTCGGCGGAGTGAACTGCACGGCAATCGGCCAAGGCACGGTGGTTACGTTCTGGATGGTGTTTGAACAAATCGTCGGCGCGGTAACGACACCCGCGCAAGCGGTGCCCGAGGTAGCGTTGACGCCGTTGTCGGACGCAACCCACCACTCTGCATAGGATTGCGCACTCTCCGCAGCGTGTAGTGCGCGCTGCCTCTCGCGCGTGTTGCCGGCGATGTGCTCCTGGAGCCCGAAGCTGCGGAACATGCCGACACCCAGCATGGTTAGAACCAGCAACAGCAGCAGCGCTGAAATCAGCGCCATTCCCTGTTGTAGTCTTCGAAAACGCACGGTTTTCATATCTTGCTCATGACACCGACAACCCTGGTGAACGCGATGGCCGGGGCGCCGGCCTGACCCGGCTGGCCGGCGAGAGGGTTAGTGAAAGTAAGAGTGATCTTCGCGCTGTAGACATTCAGCCAATTCGCCGGAGTCATCAATTCGCCGGGTATGTAGGCGTTGACGCCGTTGCCGACACCTGTTGTGTCGACTCCATAAAAAACTCGCATATTCGTAACGTCGTTTACGAGTGGGATCGCGGCGTCGGCATCCCGGGTGCAGAACAGTGAGGTCACTCTACCCACCGTGGCGACGCTGAATCGATACTCGTGAGCCACACCAACGGTATCGGACTTTCCGAGGCAATTCAGGATGGTATTGCTCGTGTCCGACTGATAGCGGACTGTAATGAAGTCGCCGACGCCGCCGACGTCCGTGTTGAATCCACCCAACAGGAGCTGTCCGGCCTGAGTAAAGGCTGTCGTCACCGTCGACGTAGGAAAGCCGGCTGCGAGAGTGGTGTTGAGCGGGTTCGGGTAATATCCCGCCTGCTGCAGGGTCTCCGTAACTATCGTCATGGCAATGCGCTCGTTATCCTGCAATTGCGCCAACGCAGTCTGATTGTTGGAGGTGTTGCGCGTGTTCTGCAGCACTGAGAACAGGCCGGCCAGCAGGAAGACTGCGACCGCGATGGCGACCATGATCTCGACCAGGCTGTAGCCACGTTGGCCGGGACGCGGGCGGGGAAGGCTACGCATGCGTGTCTCGTTCATGGCTCTACGGAGAGTATGTACTGGGTCTTCGCGACGGCATTGAGGGCCGCTTGGGTCTGTGCCGTTGTCGCGGTCGTACTCGTTGCGGTGTTGAGCGCGACCACGTTTTCGGTCCAGTCGAGCTCGATCGTGCAATACACCGGAACCGTGGCTGACCCGGCTGAGCAGGTGATCAAGGCCGTAGCGTTCTGCGGCAGGGTCTTGTTCAAGTCCTGCGCCCAATACGTCAAATCCACGGCGGCCAGCGCCGCGCTAGTCGCGCACGGCGTGCCCGCTGCGGCGCTGAACGTACACATGTCGGCGGGGGCCACCAATGTTGCGTCCGTCGGGGCGATGCTGCTCGTCGAAGCGGTGACGTTCACCGTCTGTATCTTGGTGATTGCCGACCAGTACGCCCGATTTGCATGCATGGCCGAGGCGAGACTGGCCGCTTCGAGTGCCGCAATTGAGCGCATCCGCGCGGTGCCGGTGCTGGACAGAGCCAGCGCTTGCATCTTGGCGATGCCCAGCAGGCCCACCGAGATGACGATGACTGCCACCATGACCTCGACGAGGCTGAAGCCGGCCACGCTCGCATTGGAGTGTCGTAGGCTCATTGACAACCCCCGGTTCCGGAGTGCTCGGTCGTCAGACCGCCGTACGTGCCGATCTGCAGGCAGCGAGTCCACTGCGCATTGGCGGGCGCCGTATGCAAAGTGACGGTGATGTAGTTGGTGAGCGTGGTCGGTTGGTTTACGGCAAAACCCTCGCGATTGTAGGTGACGAATTCCACGGCGTTGTCGGATTGAAAAGTGTCCGTTGCCGTTGCGAATGCCTTCTGAACCCGTAGCAGGGTGTCGGTTCCGACGGTGAACGCCCCGTCTCCATTGACGTCGCTGAACACGATCCAGCCGTGCTGCCAGTTAGTCGTGGCGTCGCAAGCCGTTCCGCCCTGGGACGGGCAGACTGTGACGGACTGGGCTTGCTTGATGGCTTCCGAACGGGCCAACATCATGTCGCCGAGCAAGGCATTCACCTCGGTGGACACCCGGTTGGAATTGGTTACGTACCGATACGAGGGAATGCCGATACCCATGACGATCCCGGCTAACGTCATGACCACCAAAAGTTCCACGAGGTTGAACCCGCCCGCGCGGTGCAACACTCTCCTCGGGCGCGGAATTTGTGTTGGCATGCTGCTTCCGTCTGTCGCCAGCGACATCCGGGTGATGTTCCCGTTGTATGGTGGTAGTGAATTCACAGGCTGCGACTGTAAGGAGGCAACCTTGCGTGACGCTGACGAAACCGGTCGGTAGAGCGTTGCAGGTGGGCGGCTGCCGAAATTGCGACCGCCGTCTCACTTTTATTGGCGCAGCGGGATCAGGCAGCCGGCGGAAACGACATCTTGAAACCAACGCCGCGACCACCGCTGCCCGTCTCTATGGACAGACGAGCGTCGTGCTGGCGTGCGATCTCATCGACTATGGCCAGGCCCAGTCCGCACCCCCCCGGAGGAGAACCCGGAATACGATAAAACCGCTCGCGTACACGCGATCGCTCCGACTCCGGGATTCCCGGACCGTCATCCTCCACTTCGAGATAGGGAGCGCCGCGCTCGTAGCCGGACCGAACGGTGATACGACCGCCCGAGGGCGTGTATTTCAGCGCGTTATCCAGGAGATTGCTCAGAAGATCATCGAGTAATCGCGCGTTGCCAGCGACACTCGCGGGCAGGGATTCCACGCCGAGATCGAGGCCGGATTCAACAGCGCGATCCACATTACGTTCAACGACGCGCTCAACAATGGCTTTCAGGTCTGTCTTCTCGAATCCATCCGCCAGGCTTGTCGAGGGGTCCGCGCGTGCAAGAACCAGCAACTGGTTCGCCGAATGCGACAGCCGCTGCACACCCTCGTATAACGAGGCCAGCCGGCCGTGGATCGGTTCGGCGGCCGGTTCGCGCATCAGCACCTGGAGCGATCCCAGGAGGCCCGCAATGGGGGTGCGCAGCTGGTGCGCCGTATCGGCCACGAACTGCCTCTGATTACGGGCGGCGCCGTTGAGCATTTCGAACAGAAGATTGATCGCATCGACGAGAGGCCGTACCTCGGTGGGCACGGAGGCGGTGTCCAGAGGACGCAGCTCGCGAGCTGAACGCGACTCGATCTGGCGCCGTACGGCGACCACGGGTTTCAAGCCGAAGTGCACGCCAATCCAGACTATTAAGAGTGTGACATCCACCTGGATGAAATCGACGAGCCAGGTGCTGGCCAGAATGAAGTGGCCGGGGCCGGTGCGCGACTCGTCTGCTTCCGCAACGGTGACCGTGTTTGCTCCGTCATGCGTACGCGTCCGTAGGGTAACTATGCGGAGGGCGTGACCATCCAGTCCGGAGTCTGTATAGGAAAGCTCGCCACTTCCCGGGGGTGCCACGGGCAAACGCGGTTCCCCGGAAATGACGCTACCGTCGGCTCCGGTAATGAGATAGTTGTAGGCGGCCGCGCGCTCCTTCAGCGTCTGAGGATCGCTTCGGACACTCGATGCGAGCGTTCGAGCAGTTTGCGCAAGACGTTGGTCGTAGGCGGTTCGCACGAAGAGTGCCGCCGCGCGGTAGTCGGCGTAGACGCCCGCGATCATCAGCAGGGTCAGCGGTGGCAGGAGGAAAATCAACAGGCGTCGGCGGATCGATGTGGCCTGTGCAGTACTGCCACTCATCGCGGCTCGTCGAGGCGATACCCCAGGCCGCGCACCGCACGCAGCACCACAGCGTCTCCCAGCTTGGCGCGCACTCGTGAGACGTGCACCTCAACTGCATTGGGTGTTATGGCCTCATCCCAACCGGCCACAGCCTGCTGCAGGCGTTCTTTGGTGACGATCCGGCCCGAGTTGAGCGCGAGACATTCGAGTATCAGCCACTCGCGGCCGGTCAGCTCGAGAGGCTCGCCATCCAGGAACAACTGCCGTCCAGAAACGTCGACGCGGATCCGGCCGAGGGTCAACTGGCCGCTGGAATTGAGGTGGAAACGTCGGATGAGCGCGCGGCAGCGCGCGGCGAGCTCGCTCTGCTCGAAGGGCTTGACCAGGAAGTCGTCGGCGCCCAGATCCAGCGCTTCCACTTTCGTGGCGAGTGTTTCCTGGGCGGTGAGAATCATCACCGGCACGTGCGTTCCGGAACTCCTCAAGCGGCGCAGGAAAGTCAGGCCATCGATGCCAGGGAGCGCTATGTCGAGCAGCACGAGGTCGAAGTGTTCTGCCGCCAGCGCGTTCGCGGCCTGTTCGGCAGTCGACGCGCAATCGACAGCGAACCCGGCCATGGACAGTCCACGTCGAATTGCATCTGCCACGAGGAAATCGTCTTCCACAACCAGGATGCGCACGGATACGGTCCATGTACGAAACGAAACTTTGGTCGCGTAGGATACTGGATCGAATGTTGGAATTCCCGGCGCGTGTCACGCGTAGTGCGCTCTTGACACTTCTTCACTCTATAAAAGAAAAGTCATCTTCCGCCCGGACTTAGGTCTTGATGTTGATTTGCGCTCGCCGCTCATCACGATCGACGGATTCACCACGGTGCTGCCAGAGAACACTGCGGCGTCTCCCGGATGACACCAACCGCGGCCACCACTAGCGCGCTCCTGATTGCCTGGCCCTCGGCGCCAGCCGACCACGCCACCGCGCCCTCCGACCACACCAGCGCACCACCACGCCCTGTGACCACGCCACCGCACCACCGCACCCTGTGACCACGCCAGCGCGCCACCGCGCCCTCTGATCAGCGCTCCCCTGGCGGCGTTGACTTCCACGCAATCCGTCCCCATACAGCCCCAATAACGCCCCTTCACTGTATAGACGCGCGCGAATAGCCCTCGGGGTTTCGCCGCTGCTGCCGCTGTGTTTCAATCGACTCACGCGCCCTAGCGTCTCGGCGGTCCCCTCCCAGGAAAACACTAGCGTGGCCGTACTTTCATCCT
>DATBCZ010000020.1:0-6382 GCA_036270175.1 Steroidobacteraceae bacterium
CTGGTGGTTGAGGTAGGCGAGCGAGCTGCGCTTGCCCGCGATGTTGACCAGGTCGGCCATGCGCCCATGCAACAGGAAGCGGTCGCCTTCCGTCAGCTCGAGTACATCGCACATCGGCGTCGGCTGCTCCACATGGCCACCTTGCGCCCAGGCCTGCTGACCGTCGTCTTTGAAACTCAGGCTCACCCCGGGCCATAGCTGCCATTCGAGCGTCTGCGCCGTGCGGCGGGTGGCGATCTGCCCGGTCTCCGTAGACCCGTAGATCTCCAACAAGCGCGTGGCGAACCGAGCCTCCACCTCGCGGGCGAGGTCGCGCGACAACGGTGCAGTCGCCGAAACGATCAGATCGACTTCCGGCATACTGACTTCCGCGGCCAACAGCGCTCGCAGGTGCACCGGTGTTGAAATGAGGACCCGCGGACGGGGTGCGGCGGCGAGAACGCTGCAGATGTCAGCAGGGTAGAACGGCCGCTCGGCACAGATGGCGCTACCTGTCTGCAGACCCACCAGGACACTCGATTCAAAGCCGTACATGTGCTGCGGAGGCACGGTACCGACAATCGCGTGAGAGCGCCCATCCAGCAGCCCCAGGCGGCTCGCGCCATCATGAACGCAGCGTAGGAGTCGGCCCCAGGTCTTTTTATAGGGCAGGGGAGTGCCGGTAGAGCCCGAAGTAAATACATATGCGGCCAACTGCCCCGCATCAATCTCCGGAACCCGCCAAGCCAGACGGTTGCCAGCCAGCCGCTCGCCCCCCTCTGGATACCGCACCCGCGGCAACTCAATCTCACACCCCGGATCATCGGTCAGACAAAACGCATCCGGCGCAAACACCGCGAGCTGCCGAATCACCTCCGGCGTATGCGTCGAAGGCAGCAGGCTGACCTTCCCCGCCACGAGCCCGGCCGCGAACCCAACCGTGAACCGATACCGATCGGAGCAAACGTTGAGCACATGGTCGCCCGCCGGCAGCGCCGCCGCGACCCGCGCCACATCCGCAAGGAATTCCCGCGCAACAACCGGAACGCCCGCACGGTACGCAACTACCGCATCCGGCTCCGTGTGCGAGATCAGCGGAAGCGAGGTGCCCAGGCGGCTACTTTGTCCTGTGCGCGGTGATGTATTCGACGAGGTGTCGTAGGGAGCGGAAGATGTGTTCATTCTCTTCGCTGTCCGCGCGCAGCTGAATTCCGTACTGCTTCGAAACGACGAGGGCGATTTCCAGGATGTCGATCGAATCGAGACCTAAGCCCTCGCCGTAAAGCGGCGCATCCGGAGCGATCTCGGCGGCGGCGACATCGAGGTTCAACGCCTGGACGATGAGATCCGCAACTTCTCGCTCGAGGGCGGCGGTGCTGTTTGCCGGCGGCGCCGGCTGTCGAACGGGCGACGCGTTGTCTGGCATACAGTTAAGACTTCGATGCGGATCTTTTGGAATACGTATAAAAAAGGAGCCCAGCCCCCGCTGCATTATACAGCGCCTACGACGGAAGCAACCATGGTGCCCGGTCACAACACGGGGCCGCCAGGCGGCCAAAGGCTCGCGCTCGCCTCCCGGGCCCGCTAGCCTCGCTCACGCTGCAACGAGCGCCGGACCAGTAAAAACGGCAGCCGGAGCAAAAATCCCGTGAGCAGCCGGGCGTGCATTGAGCTCAACAGCACATTGTCCCGCCCGTAGTGGAAGTGCGACACCCCGCCCTCCGCCGCCGTGAAATACTTGACCTGGGCGGGTAGATTTCGCGCCGGGACCCCCGCCCAGCTCAGCCGTACGACCGCCTCGACATCGAAATCGAATCGCCGCATCCACATGCTCGAGCGCATGAGTCGCAGCAACGGAGCGACGGGATAGACGCGGAACCCGAACAGGGAGTCGTGGATGCCCGACCAGAGGGTCTCCAGGTTCGCCCACCAATTGGAGATCTTCCGCCCCTTCACCCGGATACTGGGCGCACTCGTGTCGAACACCGGCTCTCCCAGGATCATGGCCTCGGGGTGAGTCGCGGAGTCGGCCATGAACGCCGCGATTCGATCGGCGGGATGCTGTCCATCGGAGTCCATCGTCAATACGTGGGTAAAGCCTCGAGCGGATGCCTCCGTAAGCCCATCAAGGACCGCAGCGCCTTTGCCCCCATTCTTCGCGCGGATCAGCACCCGCAGTCCCGGGTCTGCCACCGCCATCTCTTGAAGAGCGGCCCCGGTCCCATCCGTGCTGCCGTCTACGACAACCCAGACGGGCTCCCAGTGCTCTCGGGCGGCGCGCACTGTCTCAAAAACTTTTCCCCCTGGGTTGTAGCTAGGGATCAGGACCACGTGGGTCCTCGACGCAAGAGTCATTCGGTCTGAATCAGGTGGTTGTCCGACGTGGCGCGGGTTTCGCCGAGCCAGCGGTTCTGCGGCGCGTCGGCCAGCTCGGCAAGGTATTCGTGCTCGAGCTCTTCCATGAAGGTAGCGACGTTCGAGGGTGGCTCGAAGCGCCGGCCCAGGCGCACCCGGTACGTGATCGGCAGGCTCGGGACCCGGAACAGCGGCCAGCCCTTGCTCAGGTACGGCGAGTCGGTCTCGATGATGAGCATCTGGACCGGCACCCGCGCGTGTTTGGCGATGACGCCAACACTACCGGTGAGCCGATTCAGCGGCACGCGCGTCGTGCGCGTGCCTTCGGGGAAGAGCAGCACCACGCCACCTCGCCCCAACTCCTCCACGCAGTCCTTGATCATCTGCCGGGGCTGGCCGCTTGCGATATAGCGCGCCAGGCGCGAGCCGGCGCCGAGAAAAACATTCCGCAGCAGCTCCTTTTTCATCACACAGGACACGTTCGGATGGCGTGTGAGAATGAGCAGCGCATCGATCATGCTCGGATGATTAGGAACGAGCAGCACCGGAGGGCCGCCGCGTAGCGCATCGATCGCGCGCAGGTCGAGTCGGTACGCCCCCGTGCCTGACAGTGTCCAGGCATACAGCCGAAAACCGACCATGATGCCGAAACGGCCGAACGCCGTTCCCGTGCGCGTGGGCAGCAGCGGATAACAGATCAGGGCGATCACGGACCAGGACAGGCAGATCACACCGAGGCCGATGAGACCCACGTAGGTCGCGACATGGTCCACGAGAGTTTTGAGCAGCCGCTGCATTGGGTTATGGGCTCTCGGACTCCGGAACATCGACGAAGCGGGCTGAATGACGAATCATCCACGCAACCCCTATGCCTGCCGACCAGTAGCTGCGGCTCTTGACCAGCGGGCTGTTCTCGAACGAGGCGCCGGCGAGGCTGTCATAGCGCACGTAGGCGCCGGCCCAGAACTTAGGATACCTCTTAGAAAGAGCCGCGAGCACCTGGGATCCTGCGTAGCCACCCGTCGCCTGGTACGTCGGGCGATCCGGCGTCGCGTATTGCGGTGCCACCGAATAGTAGTAAGCGTCATACCGGCTCGCCGCAAACAGTGGGCCCGCCAGCAGACCCAGGTGTAAGCCGTGCACGCCCGCTGCGTCCGCGAAGTCGAGATTGACATTCGGGTTGGAGAACCAGCCGATATAACCCGGCGAGCCGACCGCGAATGCGGCCCGTATCGGCAAGCGCACGTCGAGCCGCACCCGCTCGCGCGTCGATCGCCACACATGCACTTCGAGAGCAGGTCCGATTTCCACGGTGGTCCGCAGGTCGGGCATTCCCTCACGTGTCGCATTGCTACGCACAGGCGTGGTGGCATTGAGACTGAGATTGAGCTCGAGACGGTCCCCGATGGGCAGTTTGGTCTTGAGTCCGCTGCGGTCGGTTTGCAGATACCGGCCCCTGTAGAGGAAGTACGCTATCGGCACAGGATAAGCGTGAGTTGTGTCAGAACCGCGATAGTCGCGGAACCCGATCCCGCCCAGGCCGAGGCCCAACTCCCACAGCGGCAGCGTCTGAGTAGGGCCCGCTTTATGCGCCGGGTCGGGCTGCGAGCCTTCCGCCTGCGGTCCTTCTGCCTGCGGCGCCTCCTGCCCCTGCACGGGGGCTTGCACCTGTGCCGACCCGGCCCCCGCCCATCCCAGTGCCGCCAGTCCCGCCGCCGCGATAACGAATCCCTTCATGTGTCTCAAGCGCTTTCCAGGGGAGCCACCATGGCGGTGGCTTCGATTTCGACCGCCAGATCGCGCCGGCAGATGTCCGCCTGCAGGTACACCGTGCGTGCGGTCGGGCCAAGTGCCGCGCGCAACTCGGTTTGTATAACTGGCAGATCCGATGGGTGTCGTACGTAGACTTTGCACGTCAGCGCTTCGAGCGTGAACTCTTCGCTGCCGGTCACCCGGTTGGCTTCCTCGAGAAGCGCTTCGATGTTGGTGAGTGTCTCGCGAGTCTGCGCTGCCGGATCGCCGGCATGAATCGTCCGGTGTCCTACGATACTCGCGGTTCCTGAAATAAAGAGGGTCATCCCATCCGGCTCGTGAAACACCGCGGCGCGGGAGAATACCGGGCTGCGTGCACCATACTGAGCGGGGTAGTTGTACGCGCTGAGCTGCCGCGGATTCTCGATGAAAGTGGGCGCCTTGTGACTCGAGAGAAAGTAGACGACGAGCGGACTTCCGGCTGCGGCACCTAGCGCGCACGCGGCGGAGACATTGCCCGTCACGGGCCGGCCGCCTCCGAGCAGCGCTGCCTGCCTCGCGCTGTTGAATTGGCGATAGCGCTCTGTACCGTGGGTGTCGCGGTTGATTTCGGGGACGTAATTCCAGACCCGGACCAGGTGCGAGTAGCCCAACGCATCGAGCGTTTCCAGAATCTCCCGGTATGCCTGCTCCGTGGCGTCATAGAGAGGCGTCCTTTCCCCTACTGCACTTGGCGACGGCGGTTCGCTTTCTTTAACAGCAATGCAACCGAACAGCATGTCCGCTGTGCGCGCATAACGGACCCGGCCGTGCGTGCCCGACTCGACTGCCTGTTGAGTTCGCCAGACTTCGCAAAGAGCGCCTACATCTCCGAGTACTGGAGTGTTGACCTCAGCGACGGGGACTTCCGGAGACTCTCGCCGCTCGAGCCGTGAGCGCGACCCGTCGAAAGTGGCGACGCCCATGACACCCGCCCACCGCGCCGCTTCGAGCTCGGCCAGTGACAGGTAGTCTAAATGCAGTCCGGTTCTGGAACCCATCAGCAACCCATCAGCCCGCGGTCATCCGGTCGGGCTCGACGGGTTGGATATTGATGCGCCGGTGCCGTAGAGCAGTGAGCGAGCGCTTCAGGTTCGCGAACGAGACGATGTAGTAAACCGCTTTGAACGCTCGCAAGGACGACCAGATGGGCGTGCTGCCGTAGATGTCTCCAGCGAGAAGGCCCAGCAACGCTTCTTTCATGCGCAGAAGATTGCGCGGCGCCATGAAGAGATCGCGCATCGTCGGGTTGGTTACGCGATGGATGAACCAGGAAAACTCCTTCGGTCCATGCTTCGAGACCCGATCGAAATGTCTCAGAGCGGCCCTCGCACGGGCGGGCTCTTTCAAACAGGTGTCGATGGTTTCAGCCGCGGTGACCGCGGTGGTCATGGCCATCATGACGCCCGAAGAGAACATCGGGTCGACGAACGCATAAGCGTCGCCCACCAGCACGTAATTCTGTCCCGACGAGCCTGACGGGCGGTCGCAGCTATAAGAGTAGTTGCCAGTGGCCTCCACCTCGGAGACGAGCTCCGCGCCCTGCAATCGTTCCCAAAGCGGCCCGCACTGGGTGAGTGTCTCGAGAAAGAACTCGCGCAAGGGTTTCTTGCGGCTCTTCATGTAGTGGGGCCAGACCACGGTGCCGACACTGGTCGCGCCGTCGGCCAGCGGTATGAACCACATCCAGCCGTGCTCGAACCAGAACAGGGAGATGTTGCCCGCTCGCTTACAGTCAGCGTCCCGTTGCGCGCCTTTGAAGTGCGCGTACATCGCCGAACTATTGTGCTTGCGGTTACGCTGCTTGGTCTTGAGGCGATTGCCGAGAAAGGTGTCGCGGCCCGACGCGTCGATGACGAAGCGCGCTTCGAAGGACTCCTTGCGGCCGTCTTCGTGTTCCGCCTCGACGCGGGCTCCGTCGGCGGCGGCCAGAAAGGCGACCTCTCTGACCCTGCAGCCCTCGATGACGTGGGCTCCACAGTCAGCGGCACGCCGGATCAGGATCTCGTCAAACTGTGAGCGGCGCACCTGGTAGGCGAAGGGCAGTCCTTTGTTCCAGCCCTCGGCGAACTCAAAGGTCTGGCTGCGCACGGCGTGCCAGGGGGAGACGAACTCCGCGCCCCACTTCTGCATGCCGATCGCCTTGATCTCGGCGGCGACGCCGAGGCGCTCGAATAGGGGCAGATTCGCCGGGAGGAGCGATTCGCCGATATGGAAGCGTGGATGGTGCGCCTTCTCCAGGAGCGTCACCTCATAG
>DATBCZ010000021.1:0-8068 GCA_036270175.1 Steroidobacteraceae bacterium
TGCATTTCCACGGTATACAGCGTATTTCGTGTCTGCTCGCGGTAAGCCGCGTCCATATGAAGACGGTCCATGAGCGCATCGCAGGCGTAACTGACGATGAGCCCATAGTAGGCATCTCTCAGGTGCCCGTTGTAGTCGATCCACTCGGGCGCCAGCGCAGTGCGATAGACAGGCTCACTCACGAAGACGCCTCCCGCGGGTAACTCGACCCTACCGTCAACCGATCTGCAACCGCTCCCGGGTCTGCGCGGCAGTCATGACACGTGCACCCATCGCCTCGATGATGACACGCGCTCTCTCAACGAGTTGCGCATTGCTCGCATAGACGCCACGGCTCAAATACAGGTTGTCCTCGAGGCCCACCCGGACATTCCCGCCGTTGAGAATCGACTGTGCCACCCAGGGCATCTGCATGCGGCCGATGGAGAATGAGGTCCAGATTGCGTCCGCGGGCAGCGTATTCACCATGCCCAACAGGTGTCCGGTGTCCGCCGGCACGCCGTACGGGATGCCCATGCACAGCTGAATCAGCGCGGGGGAGGGGATCAGATCCTCCTTGATCAATTGCCGGACGAACCAGAGATTGCCGGTATCAAACACTTCGAGCTCGGGCTTCACGCCGAGGTCTTTCAGAATCTGCGCGCCTTTGCGCAGATAGTTCGGTGTCGAGACATAGGCCCGGTTGCCGTCGCCGAAATTGAGGCTGCCGCAGTCGAGGGTGGCGATGTCGGGGCGGTAGAGGCCCTCGTGGCACAGGTCGATGACGTGCCGCATCCGGTCTTCCTGGCTGCAGAAGTCGCTTCCCTCGGCGGGAGTGTCCTTCAGGCCATTGTCGCCGACGACGATGTAGCCGCCCATGCCGCAGGTGAGGTTGACGATGACGTCGACTTTGCTCTCGCGGATGCGCTTCACGACCTCGCGGTAGTGGCGGGTTTCCATACTGAAAGCCCCGGTTTCGGGGTTGCGCACGTGGATATGAACGATGGCGGCGCCCGCCTTGGCCGCCTCGATGGCCGTATTGGCGATCTGCTCCGGCGTGATCGCGCAGTGGGGGCTCTTGGTGACCTTGGTATCGTCGCCGGTGACGGCGCACGTGATGATGACATCGGAAAGCATGAGACGTCCCTCGCAAGCAGCCCGTGGGCGTTTAATATTATGGGGACAATAATATAACGTGGTGGCCGGGGCCTGCAAGCAAGCGGAAGGCGCGGCAGCGCGGGGCAAGCGCGGCGGCGGCAACAGGCGGCAGCAGAGGCAGGTCGCATAGGCCGGCGGCACCGGCACGCGCTGAACCCGCATCCGCGAGGCAAATCATGTCCCAAGGCTCGCGAAGGATGCTACCTTCGCGCCCGCATGCCACCAGGCGAAAGACCCGCGACCGGAGAGGCCACGCAGCCGCCGGAACCCCGCGCTGAAAAGCTGAATACGAAGGCCGCCGGCATCGTCGGCCTAGCCGTGCTGTGCAGCCGGGTGCTGGGTCTGGTGCGTGACCAGATCTTTTTCGCGCTGTTCGGTGGTGGATTCATCATGGACGCGTTCGTTATCGCGTTCCGCATCCCGAACCTGCTGCGCGATCTGTTTGCCGAGGGAGCGCTGTCGACCGCGTTCGTGACGGTTTTCAGCAAGACTGCAGCCGTAGAAGGGGACGCCGCCGCCTGGCGACTCGCAAACAAGGTCGCCAGTCTCGCGATCGTCGTTCTGAGCGCGCTCATCATTGCGGGAATCGTGTTCGCTCCCTGGCTGGTGTCGGTGCTCGCGCCGGGCTTCGAGGGCGACAAGGCGGTGTTGACCGTCACGCTTACCCGGATCATGTATCCGTTCATCCTGCTCGTGTCGCTGGCCGCGCTGGTGATGGGGATGTTGAACGCGAAGAACGTGTTCGGCGTGCCGGCCATGGCCTCGAGCTTCTTCAATCTGGGCTCAATCATTGGCGGCGTCTTGCTCGCCTGGTGGATGGACTCGAGCTTCGGTCCGCGGGCCATTCTCGGTTTCGCAATCGGCACCCTCATCGGCGGTGGTTTGCAGTTGGCAGTGCAATTGCCGTCGCTGCGTCGTCTCGGGTATGTGTTTCACCCCGATTTCCGCTGGCGTGACTCGGGCGTGAAAGCAATCCTGCGCCTGATGGGACCTTCGGTGGTCGCGGCGAGCACGACCCAGGTGAACGTGCTGGTCAACTCGGTGTTCGCTTCCGGGCTCGGCGATGGTCCCACCTCCTGGCTGAGTGCGGCCTTTCGCCTGATGCAACTTCCGTTGGGAATTTTTGGTGTCGCGCTCGGTACAGTCTCTCTGCCTCTGCTGGCGAGAATGGCAGCCACCGGCAACATGACGGCGTTTCGTACGGAACTGGCGCACGGCATGCGCCTCGCGTTTCTGATGACGATTCCGTCGACTATCGGCTTGATCATGCTGGCGGAGCCGATCATGTCGGTGCTCTTCCAACACGGCAAGTTTGACGCTCACCAGACTGCGGAGGCCGCCGGAGCGCTCCGCTTTTACGCCCTCGGGCTGTGCGGCTACGCCGCGCTCAAGGTGTTGGTGAACGCGTTCTACGCCGTCGATCGGCGCAAGACGCCGATGGTCGTGAGCTTCATTGCGATGGCCTTGAATCTTGGGCTCAACTGGCTGTTCACGCTGCATTTGGGGTGGGGGCATCGCGGCTTGGCTTTCTCGACGGCTTGTATCGCAACGTCAAATTTTCTGATTCTTTATTTCCTGATGCGTCGCCACCTGGGGCGGCTTGATTCGGGTCTGATGCTGAGCTTGCTTCTGAGGCTCGCGGCATCGTCGTGTGTGCTGGCCGCAATCTGCTGGGCGGGCTCGCACTTTCTCCTCGCCAATTGGGCCACTCAGGCCTTCGTGCCGAAACTCATCGCTCTCGCCGTTGTCATCTCAGTGGGTGCTGGCGCGTTCTTCGTCTGTGCGACGGCGCTTGGCATCACCGAATTGCGCGAGGTTACTCGCGCCGTGAAGCGCAGAGTGTTGCGCCGGGCCTAACGCAACTCGGCCGCGAATTCTACGCAGGCGGTAAGAATTCGCTCGAGCACTACGCGCATGGGCGCGGCGAACTTCTCATCGTAGTCGACGGGCCAGTTGGCTGGGGTGACTTCGCCGAGAGGCTCGCGCAGGTAGCCCCGACACGCGAGTTCCATCTGTACTGCGTGTATGCCGTCGCCTGGGCGGCCATGATGGCGAGTTGTGTAACCGCCTTTGAAGCGGCCGTTGGTCACGTGCTGGAAGCCTGTTTCGGCGCAGAGCGCTTCGATCCGGGCGGTGAGCGCGGGAGAGCAACTGGCGCCGCTGTTGGTTCCAATGTTGAAGTTTGGCAGGTCGCCGGCGAACAGTCGCGGGATGCGTGAGCGGATAGAGTGGCAGTCGTACACGACAACCTTGGGGTGTTGGGCGCGAAGACGCGCCACTTCGGTCGTTAACGCGTGGTGGTAGGGCTCGAAGTACACGCGCCGGCGCCGTGCTATCTCATTCGCGTCGGGGGCGTAGCCCGCTCGGTATAGGAGCTCGCCGTCGAATGTCGTGGTGGGGCAGAGCTCGGTCGTCGCCCGTCCCGGGTAAAGCGAGGCGCCGGATGGATCACGATTGGCGTCGATGACCGTCCGCGAAATCGAAGTGCGGATTACCGTGGCGCCCAGGTCGCCGGCAAAGCCGTATAGCTTGTGAATCCACCAGTCCGCGTCCTTGCGGGCGAGCCAGAGGGATTCGACGGCTGCCTCGACCTCCGCGATGAGGTCCGTGCCCGTGTGCGGCATGGTCACCACGAGAGGCGCGGTTCCGCGCTGGACGGTTAACCACTGCGGCTCGCTGTCGTCACCCACTCGTTCGCTCCTGTGCTGGTAATCCTCGATAATGTACCCGGGCGCGAGAGGGCGCACGAGCATCCGAGGCGGGTTTGATGAGCGAGGCGGAATGAAGAATCTTTGGTTTGCGTCGGCACTGCTGCCCGACGGCTGGGCTACGGGCGTCCGGCTGACCCTTGCGGACGGTCGCATCGACACGGTCGAGAGCGCCACGGCACCTCGCGAAACGGACGAGCGACACTCTGTCGCCGTGCCTGGCATTCCGAACCTGCACAGCCACGCTTTTCAGCGCGGTCTAGCCGGCCTTACGGAGCGCCGAGGCCCCACGGGCGACAGCTTCTGGACCTGGCGCGAGCTCATGTACCGCTTCGTCGAGCGTCTCGAGCCAGAAGGGCTGGAGGCCATTGCCGCGCTCGTGTATGCCGAGATGCTGGAGGGCGGCTTTACGCACGTCGGTGAATTTCACTACCTCCACCACGATCGCGATGGTGCCCATTTCGCGAATCCCGGCGAGCTCGCCGGCCGGATCGCCGCTGCCGCGCAGGAGACCGGAATAGGTCTCACCCTGCTGCCGACGTTTTACGCGCATAGCGGATTTGGCGGCGCCGCGCCCACCGTGCGACAGCGACGCTTCATCAACGATGTGGAGAGCTTCGCGCGCGTCGTGGAAGCCAGCAGAAGCGCCGTAAGGGGTCTGCCTGGTGCGAGTGTGGGCGTGGCTCCCCACAGTCTGCGGGCCGTCACTCCCGAAGAACTGACTGCCGTCGTTAAACTCGCGCAAGGCGGGGTTATTCACATTCATATCGCGGAGCAGACGAAGGAAGTCGAGGATTGCATCGCCTGGTCAGGTCGCCGGCCGATTGAGTGGCTGCTGGACAATCAGACAGTGGATGAACGCTGGTGCCTGGTTCATGCCACTCATGCGACCGAGGCTGAAGTCCAGGGTATGGCAGCGAGCGGCGCCGTCGTGGGTCTATGTCCTATCACCGAGGCGAACTTGGGCGATGGCATTTTTCCAGCGCCGGCGTTCCTGGAGCAGGGCGGCCGGTTCGGTGTCGGGTCGGATTCGAATGTGCTGCTGGATGGGGCTGAAGAGCTTCGTATATTGGAATATTCGCAGCGCCTCGCTCATCGCGCACGTAACGTGCTGGCGTCCGCTGAGGGTCGTTCGACGGGCCGTAGTCTCTTCGACGCCGCGCTGTCCGGCGGCTCGAAGGTGCTGAATTTGCAGACTGAAGGCCTGACTGTGGGCGCATCGGCTGACATCGTCAGTCTCGCATCCGACCACCCGGCGCTGGCGGAACGCCACGAGGACGAGATTCTCGATAGCTGGATTTTTGCAGGCGGCCGTGCAGTGGTCGATTGCGTCTGGCGCGCCGGCTTGAAGGTTGTTATCAATGGCCGCCATCATCGGCGGGACGCGTTACTGGCGCGTTATCGTCGTACGCTCAAGGGCTTGCTCGCCTAGCAGTCCGAGCAGAGGCGTTGCGGATAGAGGGCTGAACGGGGGCGGTTTCTCATGAATAAGCTTTTTGGCATCCTGCTGGCGGTGATCGGGGGATTCGCCCTCGGCGGCATCGCGCTGTACCGGGCGGAGCCGATCAACTCGATGTGGATCGTCGTGGCTTCGGTGTGTGTGTATCTGCTCGGCTACCGTTTCTACGCCGCGTGGATTGCCTCCAAGGTCTACCTCGTCGATCCAACTCGCGCGACACCCGCGGAGCGGCTCAACAACGGCCGTGACTTCGTGCCGACCCAGCGCTGGGTAGCGTTCGGCCACCATTTCGCCGCCATCGCCGGTCCGGGTCCCCTGGTAGGCCCGACGCTCGCCGCCCAGTTTGGTTATCTCCCCGGAACACTCTGGATCATCATCGGCTCCGTGCTCGGTGGCTGTGTGCAGGACATGACGATGCTCATGCTCTCCATGCGCCGCGACGGCCGCAGCCTCGGCCAGATGGCTCGCGACGAGTTGGGGCCGGTGGGAGGTTTTGCCGCCCTGATCGGCACGTTGATGATCATGATCATTCTCATCGCTGTGCTCGGCCTCGTGGTCGTGAACGCGATGAAACACAGCCCGTGGGCAACCTCGACCGTGTTCGCCACGATCCCGGTCGCTATCCTCGTCGGCTTCTACATGCGCTCACTACGGCCCGGCCGTGTGCTCGAGGCTTCGGCGATCGGTGTGGCGCTGATCGCGCTGTCGGTGTTCGGTGGCGGTTGGATCGACCAACAGCCGACACTGCGCGCGATGTTCGACTATCCCGGCGTCTCGCTGGCCGGTTTCGTCATTGTGTACGGCTGGCTGGCAGCGATTCTGCCGGTGTGGCTGCTGCTGGCCCCCCGCGACTATCTCTCCACGTTCCTGAAGCTCGGCACCGTGTTCCTGCTCGCCATCGCGATCCTGCTCATGCATCCGCAGATCAAGATGCCGGCCATGACGCAGTTCGTCGACGGCACCGGTCCACTGTTCACCGGTAAGGTGTTTCCGTTCGTCTTCATCACGATCGCCTGTGGTGCCGTCTCCGGATTCCATGCACTCATCTCCAGCGGTACGACGCCGAAGCTCATTTCGAACGAGCGTGATGTGCGCCTGATCGGCTACGGCAGCATGGCGTTGGAATCGCTCGTTGCGATCATGGCGATCATCGCTGCCACGTTGCTCGATCCCGGCGTCTATTTTGCGATCAACGTCGGCGGCGGCATCGTCGGTGCCACGCCGGACGCAGCCGTCCACACCATCACGGGCTGGGGCTTCCCGGTTACCACGGACCAGATGGCCAAACTCGCCCATGACATGGGAGAGACAACACTGTTCGCACGCACCGGTGGCGCGCCTTCGCTGGCGGTCGGCATGGCCAGCATCTTCGGCTCGACCTTCGGCCGCGGCCTGTTGAGTGTCTGGTACCACTTCGCGATTATGTTCGAAGCCGTGTTCATTCTGACGACGATCGACGCCGGCACCCGCGTCGGCCGCTTCATGTTGCAGGATCTGCTCGGCCACATCTCGGCGCCGTTGGGACGCACGTCCTGGTACCCGTCGGTGATCATTTCCAGCACGCTCATTGTCGCGGGCTGGGGTTACTTCCTGTACATCGGCGTGATCGATCCCAACGGCGGTATCAACATCCTGTGGCCCCTGTTTGGTATTTCCAACCAGATGCTGGCGGCGATCGCGTTGTCGGTGTCGACGGCCATCATCATCAAGACGGCGAACAAGAAGGCGTACGCCTGGGTCACCGGCGCGCCGCTGGCGTGGCTGGCGACGGTCACGACCGTGGCGGCGTGGCAGAAAGTGATGAGCGTCGATCCGAAGTTGGGATTCTTCGCCGGCGCGGACGACATGGCGGCGAAGCTCGCTGCCGGGGCGCTGTCGGCTGACAAGGCGGCGGTGGCGCCGCAGCTCATTTTCAATCAGCGGCTCGATGGCTGGTTGACGGTGTTGTTTACGATCATTCTGTGGTTCGTGATTCTCGACATGAGCCGGGTCTGTCTGCGTCGGTTGCGTGGCGCATCGGTCCTCAAGTCGTCT
Organism: Steroidobacteraceae bacterium; assembly: GCA_036270175.1. Lineage (GTDB taxonomy): Bacteria > Pseudomonadota > Gammaproteobacteria > Steroidobacterales > Steroidobacteraceae > 13-2-20CM-66-19. The sequence continues at coordinate 7,339 of DATBCZ010000021.1, forward strand.
GAGGCGCCGTATCAGCCGACGAAGCTCGAGCCGATTCCAGTGGCGGCCGGACTCCACGGTGTCGCCCAGGCGGGGCACTGATGAGCGGCGAAGGCATCTATAGCGCCCGGACCGCCGCGCTGCGTTGGTTTGCGGCCGGGTGGAGTTATCTGCGGACCGTGTCGGGAGATAACGCGTATGAGCGTTATCTCGCGCACCACGCGACGGCTCACGCGGGGGAGCCGCCGATGAGCCGCAAGGACTACTTCACCGAGATGCAACGGCGAAAGTGGTCGGGAGTGTCGCGCTGCTGCTAGTGCACGCGCATGTTCCGGATCAGCCGGCGATCGATGTACATCCGCGCATCCAGAACGAGCCGGTCCTGCGCCTGCTGTAGCTGATGCAGGAAAAACATCACGATGATGCAGGCCACGAGTGCCGTGAGTGTGGCGTTGAACGTCACGCCCAGTCCCAGCGTCACTCCGGATATATCCCCGTGCAGAGCGCCTTGCGCTTCCTGTAGGGCCCGGCCGATACCCCGGACCGTACCGACAAATCCCACCGCCGGGATCGCCCACGCGGTGAAGCGGACCATCGAAAGCTGCGCATCGAGACGGTCCAGCTCATTCTCACATTCGGCTCGAACCGCCTCGGCGGCGTCCTGCACACTGCGCGTCGCGCCGAACCGGTTCAGTGCCACCATCAATGCGCGGGGTAACAGCATTTCCTGCTCGTCTCGCTGCAAGCCTTC
>DATBCZ010000022.1:0-22771 GCA_036270175.1 Steroidobacteraceae bacterium
CGCGCCAACATCTCAAACAGGATGACGCCGAGACTGTAGAGATCGCTGCGAGCGTCGATCGGCTCGCCATGCCCCTGTTCCGGGCTCATGTAGTGCGGAGTTCCGAAGATCATCCCGCGGTCCGTGTCATCGCGTGCCAGCGCGGCGTCCTTCGACAAACCGAAGTCGATGAGGGCGATGCTGCCGTCATCGCGCAACATGACGTTGCCGGGCTTGAGGTCCCTATGCAACACCCCGCCGGCGTGTATCGCCTGCAGCGCACGCGCGATCGAGATCGAGTTGTAAAGTGCCCGACGGACCGAGATTCCGGCACGCATGCGCGTCCGCAGATCTCCGGCCGCGAAATACTCCATGACCAGCCATGCATGCTCATCGCTGACACCCAGGTCATAGAGGCGCACGACCCCTGGGCTGCGAATCCGCTGAACGATCTCGTACTCTTGGAGGAAGCGTCGGAAAGAGTCGTCAAGGTCGCCTTGTTCGGCATGACGGTCGCGCGCCACCTTCAGCGCCACGAGCTCCCCCGCCGCCTCGCTCTCACCGAGATAGAGATCAGACACCGTCCCTGTTGCGATGCGTCGAATATGGCGGTAGCCGCGAATGAACGCGCCGCCGAAGCGTTGCGAATCACGGCCGGCAACGCTGGTGCGCCATACCGCACGCGCAAACGATTGCCTTTGCTCGGCAGCGGTCAGCACCTCGATCAACTTACCGGGTGCCGGGTCGTCGCGAACCACGATCTGCACTCCGAAGGGAATGGCCTCATAGGCTGCCGAGTCCTGGCCGCTCAGCAGGATCAGCGGTGCGAATCCCGACCTGCCGGCGAGCTCCTTGGCCCAGACGAGGCCACCGCCCCCGGACCACTCATCGGACAGCAGCACGGCGTCGTACCCCTGCGCCAGAAACTCCAACGGCAACCGCCCCTGTGCCACGGGATCGCGTACGACCAACTCAGCTTCGGGCCGCCATGAGGCGAGCCGCTGGCGAAAATCGTCACAGCGGCGCTTGTCTTCTTCTATCAACAGCAAGCGCATCGCTACACTACAGCACGCGCGAGCGTATACCGCTACGGCTGCTCTGCAAATCTCGGGCGGCGTCCACTGACAGCTTCAGGCCGATCACGAGGTCACCCACATTCGTGCCCGTCGGACCGGTGTGAACGAGATCGCCGGCAGCGGCCAGTGCGGTGCCCGAATCGGCCCGCCGCAAACACGAGTCAGCATCGATCTCAGCGAGCGTCAGCCGCGAGCACGTCTCGGCGTCGACGAGCGCTCCTGCGTCGTCCGTCACTCCGTCGGTGCCATCCGTGCCCGCTGTGAGTAGCAGTAAATCCGGATGCCCCGCGATCAGCCGCGCGACCGCCAGGCCGAGATGTTGATTGCGTCCGCCACGTCCCGGATTTTCCGGGAGTTGCACGGTCGACTCGCCGCCCCACACCCGGACTTCCACCGGGCTCAGATCGAGCTCGTGGGAAAAGCGCACGGCAAGCCGCATGACATCGCCATCGAAGCGCCGCAGCGACGGTTCGGCTGCGAGTCCGAGTTCCAAGGCTGCAGCGGCAACTGTCTCCACAGCGTAGTCGATGGATGCCACCACTGCGCGCTCGACGCGATCGGGCCCTTCCGGGGCCGGCCCCAGTAAACCGGAACCGATGACCCGGGGATCGTCGCCGGGGACATCGGATATGAAGAGGGCCCGCGCGGGGCGGCCATTGAGTCGGGCGCTCAGCCGCCCCCCCTTTATGAGGGAATGCCGGGTCCGACGCGCATTCAATTCACCGATCGCAATACCCGCGGCGAGCCCCTCAGCCGTCAGTCGCTCGAGGTCATAGAGCGATTTACCCGGTTCGAGGACATCCACGAGGCTCGACGAGCCTCCAGACACGAGAAACAGGGGGTCCACGGACTCGGGCAACTCCTCCACCCACTGCAACAGGCGTGCGCCGGCCGCGAGCGAGCGCTCATCCGGCATCGGATGCGCGCTCTCATGAACTTCCACGCCGGGAATCGCCAGCAACTGCGGCGCCACGTGACCGTCTTTGGTGATGACGAGCGCGCGCTCGATCGCTGTTCCGAGTGCATCGCGCGCCCCGAGTGCCATGGACGAGGCGGCCTTACCGATCGCAGCGACCCAAACAGGTCGGGGAGCCCGTGAGGCGGAGTCAGCAACCAACGCGTCCCGGACGCAACGTCGCCCGTCAACCCGGGCTAGACCTGCTTGGAAGAGCTCGAGAAGGATGTCGCGGCGAGGATCTGCAGCGCTCACCGGTCAGCGTATGACTTTTAGCTTTCCGCGACGCTCGCTCCGTAGAGCCTTGGCGTCGTCGGAGCGCTCGAGCTCGAGACGCTCGAGGTACTCGGGAGTCACGTCACCCGTGACGTACTCTCCGGAGAAGCAGGAAGTATCGAACTCCTCGATGCGCGCATCCTCGTGCTTGCACGCGGCGATGAGATCCTCGATATCCTGGTAAACGAGCCAGTCGGCGCCGATGAGGCGCGCGATCTCATCGTGGCTACGACCGGCTGCAACGAGCTCTCGCGCCGCAGGCATGTCGATGCCGTAGACGTTAGGGAAGCGCACCGGCGGAGCTGCGGAAGCGAAGTACACCTGGCGGGCACCCGCCTCGCGCGCGAGCTCGATGATCTGCGCCGACGTCGTACCGCGCACAATGGAGTCATCGACCAGGAGCACGTTCTTGCCGCGGAATTCCAAACCGATGGCATTCAACTTGCGGCGCACCGATTTCTCACGCTGCTCCTGCCCCGGCATGATGAAAGTACGGCCGATGTAGCGATTCTTGGTGAACCCCTCGCGATACTTCAGCCCGAGGCGTTGGGCCAGCTGCAAGGCACTCGTGCGGCTGGTGTCGGGAATCGGAATGACGACGTCGATGTCGTGATTCGGGCGCTCGCGCAGGATCTTCTCGGCGAGCCGGTCGCCCATACGCATGCGGGCGCGGTAAACCGAGATGTTGTCGATCTTCGAGTCGGGACGCGCAAAATAAACATACTCGAAGATGCAGGGGGTATGCCGCACGGTCGCGACGCATTGGTGCGAGTGCAGGCGGCCCTTCTCGTCGATGAAAACAGCCTCGCCGGGGGCGATATCACGCACGAGCTGGAACGAGAGGCTGTCGAGTGCAACGCTCTCCGAGGCCAGCATCCACTCCGGTCCGCGAGGGGTATCGCGCCGTCCGAGCACGAGAGGCCGGATGCCGTTCGGGTCGCGGAAACCCAGGATCCCGTGCCCGACGATCATCGCCACCACCGCATAACCGCCCCGGCAGCGCCGATACACGGCATTCAGGGCGGCAAACACGTCCGCCGGAGTGATGCGCGGCGTGCCGATTCGCTGCAGCTCCGACGCAAACACATTCAACAGCACTTCCGAGTCCGACGTGGTGTTGAGATGCCGCCGATCCTCGCGAATGATGATTTCAGCGAGTTCGGCGGCGTTCGTCAGGTTGCCGTTGTGCGCGAGGCAGATTCCGTAGGGAGCGTTGACGTAGAACGGTTGCGCCTCGGCGATTCCGTCGCAGCCCGCGGTCGGGTACCGCACGTGGCCGATGCCGACATTGCCTTTCAACTCGAGCATATGGTGCTGCTGGAAGACGTCGCGTACGAGGCCGCTGCCTTTCCGTACGCACAGTTCGCCATCCCCGGAGGTCGCGATGCCCGCGGCGTCCTGCCCACGATGCTGCAGGACTGTCAGTCCGTCATAGATTCGTTGATTGACCGCACTGGTACCGACGACGCCGACAATTCCGCACATGCTCAACCGCCTTTGGCCGTTAGGCCCTGCACCTGGCCGTTAGGCCCTGAACACCGCGCGACCCGCGTGTCGCACCCGCCCTTCCCCGATCACCGCGCGCAGTCCATTCGCGACGGACTCGCCGTACGGCATGAGGACCGACTTCCGCCACCAGTGCTCGCCATCCAGGCGCAGCAACTGCCCCAGGATCACGAAGACCCCGAGCATCACGAAGCCGCGGAAGGCACCGAACACGAAGCCCAGGAAGCGGTCCATGCCGCTGAATATCGACAACCTCACGAAGTGCGCGGCCGCTACGCCGATGCCCGCTCCCAGGAGCAGCACGAGCACCACGATGATGATGCGCGCCGCCCAGGTCGCCACCGGAGACCCGGCCAGCAACCCGCCCAGGTGCGGAGCAATCAGGTCGGAAAAATGCCAGCCCAGAAAAAGCGCGATGATCCACGTCACGAGTGCAATCGCCTCGCGTAGGAATCCGCGCAAGGATCCAACCACCGCCGAAATCAGGATGGCTGCGATCACGAGGTAGTCGGTTATGTTCATCGGAGCAAGACTCGACCAAGCTTGAGCGCGCGCGGATTGTACAAGAGCAGTCGTCTCGCTGCTCATGCAGCTTGTCACGTCCGGCCAAAGGCATTACTTCGGTACAACTGAGCCAGCGTGACCCGCGGCCCGCAATCTGGCGTTGAGCTGCTCGGCGGCCGCGCGCTCCGCCACAGGGCCGGTGCGCACACGCCAGAGCGGGCGTCCCCCACCGCTGTTCTCGGACACCAGCGCGTGAAACCCCTGACTCCGGAGCTCCTGCGCAAGGCGCTCCGCGTTCGCCTGAACGGAGAAGACGCCGAGCTGCACCATCCAGCCGCCGGTTGAGGAGCCCCCGGCGGTGGGAGGTCTCTCGCCGCCTTCGGCCCGGTCGGTGACCGACGGTCGCTGCATCGTTGCTGGTGGGCGCTCCGCATTCGGGTGCGCCGTCGGCCGCTCCGCCGCAGTCGACGGACGCTGCTGAGCGGGGGGCGCTGCCGATCCATGCGGGGTCATCGGTCTTGGTTGCTCCGGCGCAGAAGAGCTTGGAGGTGTCGCCTGAGTTTGTGTTGTCGCCGTCGGCGAGCCCTGAGACGAGTTGGGCGAGCCCTCCGTCGGCGCGTCCGAATCCCCCTGCTGCGGCGGCGTGGACGACTCGGTGATGGGAGTTGGCTGCTCCGGTCCGCTGGCCTGCGGCGACGCATTCGACGTCCCAATCGACGAGTCGGCGCTGTGCGAGTCGTCCGCGATGTTTATGGTGTACGAGCGTAATGGCGGTTCCTCGGAAGAGGTGGCTGCCGCCTGCGGCGCAGGCACGGACCGGGACGGTCCACTGAGCAGCTCGGGGACCAACAACACGATCAGCACAACGAGGATGATCGCGCCGGTCAGTCGTTCTTTCACCAGGCTATCCAAAATAGGGGCGGAACCGCTTCATTCAAGCGTCAAAGCGCTACGACCCCGAGTATAGCTCAACCCACCGCGAGCCCGAGCCACTGCAGGGCCGGCCCTACTGTATGGAACGACCCGAAGACGAGGACGCGATCGCCAGGCTTGGCCGTCGCCCGGGCGACTTCGCAGCCCGCCTCCACTGACACCGCCAGAGTCGTCCGGGAATCCGGGAGAGACATTCTTTTCGCAAGGTCCTCGGCTGAAGTGCCCCGCGGCCCCGGGATGGCGCACAAAATCCAATGATCCACCACCGGCCCGACCAGCCGGGCGATTGCGCCCGCGTCCTTGTCGCCGAGAATTCCGACTACGGCGTACGTCCGACCCGCGGCGGGCCGCTCGCGCACGTGACCGGCAAAGGTCGCGGCGGCGGGCTCATTGTGCGCGATGTCCAGAATCCACTCGACCGAGGCCAGATGCACGGTCTGGAAACGCCCGGGCAAACTGACATTGCGCAACGCCACGCTCACCGTGTGCTCGCTCAACGCGAGTGGGCCGCGCAATGCCGCTGACACCTGCCGACCGGGCGTCGCGGCGATAGTCGGGAGCATCGCCTCGAGCGCTTCCAATGCCGCCAGCGCAGTCGCGGCGTTGCGATATTGAATCGAACCGGCCAACGCTGACGGCGGCAGGTTGCGCAGCGACAGACGCAGGCCGCTGTAACTCCACGGTACACCGCCCGCTGGGACTCTTGCCTGAGCGGCTTCCTCCACACGCCACGTGAAGTCCTTTCCAGCCACTACCGGTCGCGCCTGTAAGGACGTGATCGCCGAGAACACGCTCGCCGGCATGTCATCCGTACCCAGCACCGCGGGGCGCCCGGGACGAAAGATGCCCGCCTTCTCGGCACCGATGAGCTCGAGCGTATCGCCCAGATAATCACGATGGTCTAAGCCAATCGAGCACACGATCGCCACATCCGCGTCGACGAGGTTCGCCGCGTCGAGCCGGCCACCCAGGCCCACCTCGAGAATCGCAACGTCGATAGCGCGGTCAGCGAATATAACCAACGCGGCCAGCACGTTGAATTCGAAAAACGTCAGGGTAATCGAGCCGCGCGCCTGCTCGATCCGCTCGAACGCCGCGACCAACTCCTCGTCGGTCACCTCGACGCCACCGACCTGAATCCGCTCGTTGTAGCGGATAAAGTGCGGCGACGTGAACATGCCGGTGGTCACGCCGGCGGTCCGCAGCAACGTATCCAGGTGAACGACAGTCGACCCCTTGCCGTTCGTGCCACCGACGGTGATCACCGGATAACGCGGTTTATCGACACCCAACACACGCGCCACCGCAGTGACGCGTGTGAGACCCATATCTATAGTCTTAGGGTGAACTGACTCCTGCAGAGTCAGCCATTCGGCGAGAGTACGCAACGGGTGTCTATCGACCTCGTCAGGCAGCATCCGCCGTGACAGCAGCGGCGGAAGCAGGCTGCTGCTTCAACAGCAGACGCAGCATCGAGCCGATCCGATCGCGCATGTCGCGCCGATCGACGATCATGTCGAGAGCGCCGTGCTCGAGCAGGAACTCGCTTCTCTGGAAGCCCTCGGGGAGGGTCTCGCGCACCGTCTGTTGAATGACACGCGCACCCGCGAAACCGATCAGGGCGCGGGGCTCGGCAATGTTCAGGTCGCCCAGCATCGCCAGGCTCGCCGACACGCCACCGGTCGTCGGATCGGTCATGACCGAAACGTACGGCAAATGGGCCTGCGCGAGGCGTGACAGTGAGACAGCCGTCTTCGCCATCTGCATGAGCGAGTAGAGGGCCTCCTGCATACGTGCTCCGCCGCTCGCGGTGAAACACACGAAGGGCTTGCGGTGCTCGATGCAGTGATCCACGCCGCGCTTGAAACGCTCGCCGACCACAGAGCCCATGGAGCCGCCGAGGAACTGAAACTCGAACGCACAGGCCACGATCGGCAACTCGAGGAGCGTGCCCGCGAGCACGATGAGCGCATCTGACTCGCCTGTCGCCTTCTGGGCTTGGACGAGGCGGTCTTTGTAGCGCTTACTGTCACGGAATTTCAGGGGGTCCTCTGGAGTGACCTCAGCTCCGATCTCGTGCGTCTCGCCGGGATCGAGAAAGCGCTCCAGCCGGTCACGGCCGCCGATACGCATGTGATGACTGCACTTGGGGCAGACGTACAGGTTGCGCTCGAGCTCGGCCCGATACAGCACGGCATCGCAAGCCGGACACTTGATCCAAAGGCCTTCCGGAACCGAGCGCGTGCGGCGCTCCGTCTTGATCCGGGAGGGCATGATTTTTTCGAACCACGACATGGGGGCGCCCCGGGGTCGCTATTGATGGGGCGGATGATAGCGGATTGCGGCGACGGCGCCCGCCCGGGAGCCTAGCCGGGACCGGGGAGGCCGCGAGGGTCACGACTGGGGCTTGCCGGGTCGTCCTCGGGTGGCGCCGGCAGCGCGAAAGCGGTCGGGTAGCGAACGCCCCAAAAGTACAATCCCTCCGCGGGCGCCGTCGCGGCGTTCCGCTTCCGGTCACGAGCCTCCAGCACCTCCCGAGCCCAGGCGGGCGGCGCGTCGCCCTTGCCGATGGCTATGAGGAGGCCGGCAATGTTGCGCATCATGTGGTGCAGGTAGGCGTTGGCTGTCGCCTCAATAACAATCCACTCCCCCTGCCGCACGACCGTGAGCTTTTCCATCCGGCGAATCGGTGACTTGGCCTGGCACTGCGAGGAGCGGAACGCGCTGAAGTCGTGTGAGCCTACCAACGCGGTCGCCGCCTCGGCCATACGGTCGCTGTCGAGCGGCCGGAAAACGAAGGCGGCGCGGTTCACGGCAAAGGCAGAGCGCGTACCGCGGTTCAGGATCACGTAGCGATACGTACGTGCCTCCGCCGAATAGCGCGCATGAAAATGCATCGGTACAGGCCGTACCCAGGCGATGCTGATGTCGCGGGGCAGCTCGGAGTTGGCTCCCAGCAACCAAGCGCGCAAGCGACGATTCGAGTGCGTGTCGAAGTGAGCGACCTGCCAGCGTGCGTGCACGCCGGCGTCGGTACGCCCTGCACAGATCAGACCGACAGGCTCGGCGGCGACGCGACTGAAAGCCGCCTCGGTGACGAATTGCACGCTGCGGGCGGATTGTTGAGTTTGCCAGCCGGCGTACGCCGTACCGTCGTATTCCACGCCGACGGCGAGTCTCATCATGGTTGAGTCACTCACGGGCGCAAAGGAAGCGAGGCCCGCCAAGGGCACGAACCCCGCGTGAGACAAACTATAGCTTGAACAGGCCCGCTGTTCGCTGGCTGCTGCTCGGTGCACTCGCGGAAAGCGCCGTAGGCGACTTTCCGCGCATCATCCAGGCAGCGATTCCATCAGGCGTTGCGCTTCCTGCTTCTGCGTCATGGAGCCCTCGTGCAGAACTTCCTCTAGGATGTTCTTCGCACCGTCCGGGTCACCCATGTCCATGTAGGCGCGCGCGAGATCGAGCTTCGTGCCGACTTCGCTCATGGTCACCGGCTCGAGGTCCGGCAGCGCGAGATCGTCCGAATTCAACTTCTGCGTGGCCGTGAAAGCGGCATCCGGCACGGTTTGCGTGCCCAGATCGAGATCCAGTCCCGAGCCGTTCGTGGCGTGCTCGCCGTGAGCGTCACCCAGGTCGTAATCAACATCACTACCCGTCAGCGCCGACAGACGTGAGGTTACGTTGCCGTCCTGCTCCGCTTCCTGGTGGTTGCCGTCAGCAAGGGCAGCATCGAGCTCGTTCTCATCGAGCTGCCATGCGCCGGTGGACAGCGAGGTATCTTCCGACACAGCGCGCCGCTGCGCTTCCTCCATGATCCGGCGCGAGCGATCGTCCATACCCGCGACGAGGGTAGGAGCATCCGAAGAGGCGCCCAGCCCAGGCTGGTCCATGGTGTCGAGGCCGGCGAGGTCCAGACCGAGATCATCGATCGCCAGCTCCGCTGTCTGCTCGGCGGGAGGAGTTTGCTTCAGCGCCATCGCGACTTTCTGTCGGATGGTCGGATTGTCGTGCGAAGTCAGCGCGGGCTGCTCGACTGTCGGACCTTCTGTCTCGGAACCGAACTCCGACATCAGGTCGTCGTCGGATTCACGCGGAATCCGCGCGGTCATCTGCCGCGTCGTGCCCGTGGAGTTGGGGCTGCTTTGGAAGCCGCTGTCGAGCGCGACGTTGCGGTCCGTCGACGTACCCGATTCATGGGTTCCCGTTTCGTCGCCCAGCGCCGAGCCAATATCGAGATCAACATCGGTACCGTGCGCGCCCGGTACGGGCTCACCCAGCAGATCGAAGTCGACTCGGCTCTGGCCTCCTTCGAGATCGAGGTCCACACCACCGGCCGTGGCGCCCGTCGTCCCGCCACCCGCGAACAGCGGGTCGTCGGGGGCGAGCTGCTTGCCCATGATGACTATCTTTTCCCACTCGCCCGGTGCGGCTTCGGCGCGGGTCGCGGCCAACTCACGGGCGGCCTGCAGGAACTGCTCTTTGTTGCCCCATACGAAGAAGACTTCGAGGAGCTTCAGTTTCAGGTCGCGGCGATTGGGCTCGCGGTTGATGGCGATGCGAATGAGGTCGGCGGCCTGGTCGTACAGACCGTAGGCCATGTGGAAATCGGCTTCGGCCAGCGGATCGCCCTGATCGAGGTTGATCGCCGCTTCGCTGCTGATCGTCTCGTCTGCCGTGGACACATGCCGGGCCGCGGAAGGCGCGGGCGCAGCGCCGCCAAAGCGAGGCCGCTGATGGGTACCCGACTCTTCGACGAGGAAAGCGCCCTCAGGATCCTCGCCGCCGATGGGCCGGATCGGAGCCGTGTCGCCGGCCGCGAAACCGCGCTCGGCGGAGCTCGCACCGGCTACGGCCAGGCGGCTCAGGGAGTCATCGAATTCCGATTGTCGGCGCGAGCGCCAGCTCTTGAACCCGAAGTAGCCGGCGACGGCCACGACGATCAGGGCGAGTGCCCACCAGTAATCCATCAAAGTGTCGACGAGCGAGCCACCCTGCTGCACTTCGACCGTCTTCGGGCGGTGCGTCGGCTTCGGAGTCTCGGCGACGGGTGGCGGCGGAGGCGGCGTCGCCTCACTGGCCTGCGCGGCGGGCTCTTCGGCCGGCGGCGGAGTAGCGGAAGCTGGCGGCTCAGCCTGTGCAACGGGAGGCTGCTCGACCGGCGGCGGCGGCGCCTGGGTTTGTGCAGCGGCCGGCGGCGGTGCGGGCGGCGGCGGTGCAGCAGACGCACCCCTGGAGCTGGCGGCCGACTTGGCCTGCAGGTCGGCGAGCTCGGCGTTCTTGAGATCGAGCAGACGCTTGGATTCGCTGAGCTGGCCTTCGAGCTCGTGAACCCTGCCCTTCAGCGCCTTCACTTCGCTGCTCGAAGCGGCGGTGGCCGGGCCGGCGGAATCGTCCGACGGGGTCACCAGGTGCAACTGACCGGACTGCTTAGCGGCGGTCGGCGCGCCCTCGGGGGCAGCACCACCACGCCACGCGGCGTACTGCCGGCGGATCTCTGTGGCCGCCGCGGCGGGCGACACTGCAGCAACCTCGGAGCCTTCAGGCATCCGCAGCACGGCGCCAGAGTGCAGCACATTCATGTTCTGTTCGAAGGCACGCGGATTGGCCTGGTAAATAGCCAACATCCAACTGTGCGCCTCGGGCGAATTCTCACTCGAGCCGGCGGCGGTCGATGCGATCGACGACAGCGTCTCGCCACGTTGCACGAGGTGAGTTTTACCACCCGCGTCGGGCGCTGCAGGCGGCGGAGCAATCGACTTGGCGGTCTTCGAGCGACCCGTATGACGGCCCGCGGAAGCGGCCGGCGCTTCCGAGCTAGCGGAGGATTCAGAAGTCGATCCGGACGCCGGTGAAGAAGCGACGCCCGCTCCAGGCAACGGCGCGGACGCCGCGGGCGGAGCCGCATCGGCGCCGCGAGCGATCGCACCCTCGCGCGTACCGGCACCAGCCGAAGGCACGGCTACCGGCGCATTGCTCGCCGCGCTCTGTCCGGGTGTGAACACCGGCGGATCGAGCAGCATCGTGTATTCGCGAACCAGATGGCCACGAGCCCAGTTCACCTCGACGAGCAGAGTGATGAACGGCTCCGTTACCGGATCCGTGGACTTCAGCGTGATGACCGTACGGCCATCGCTCGAGCGCGTCGTCTTCACCTGCACGCTGCTCACGAATACAGGCCATTCGAGCCCGTAACTCGTGAACATGTCGCGCGAGGCAATCTTCGCCTGAAGCGTTTGCAGCTCCTCAGGCGTGGCATCGAGCAGCTCGATCTGCGCATCGAGCGGTGCGTTAAGAGGGGACAGGAGACGGATGTCTCCAAAACCGAGGGCAAACGCTGCTGATGGCAACATCAGCAGCAATGCCACTGCCCGGCTTGAGCGTTTGGCGACCATTAAGACACCCCGGGAGGCATCAGTGGGTGAAATATCTTGTTAAAACAATTGGGTGGCCCGCAATTCGCAAGTCCACCGCAACTGGGGCGGCAATATAACTTAAATCGGCTGCTGCGCCAAAAGTTCGGCAATCTGGATGCTGTTCGTAGCAGCCCCTTTGCGCACATTGTCCGCGACAACCCATAAGTTAAGTCCCCTCTCCGTGGACGCATCTTGACGTATTCTGCCGACATAAACTGTGTCGCGGTTCGCTGCCTCGGTGGCGGCCGTTGGGTACCCCCCTGGGCGCCGCTCGTCCATAACCTCTACCCCAGGGGCTTTCTCCAGCAAAGCGCGAGCTTCCTCGGGTGTGATCTTCGTCCGGGTTTCTATGCTCACCGCTTCCGAGTGCCCATAGAATACCGGCACCCTGACCGCGGTTACGTTGATGCGGATAGCAGGATCCTCAAAGATCTTGCGAGTCTCCCACACCACTTTCATCTCCTCCCGCGTGAAGCCGTTGTCCTCGAAGCGATCGATCTGCGGCACACAATTGAAGGCGATTTGTTTAGGTATCACGTACGCCTCGACCGGGCCCTTGCCGCTCAGGAGAGTGATCGATTGTTGCGCCAGCTCCTCGATAGCCTCCCTGCCGGCTCCGGACACGGACTGGTAGGTGGCAACGTTGATCCGCTCTATGCCCACCGCGTCATGGATCGGCTTGAGCGCCACGACGAGCTGGATGGTTGAGCAGTTCGGGTTGGCGATGATCCGACGGTTCTTATAGTGGACGATGGCGTGCGGGTTGACCTCGGGAACGATGAGCGGGACGTCATCGTAGTAGCGGAACTCCGAGGTGTTATCGATGACGATGCAGCCGGCCGCGGCGGCCTGTGGCGCGTACTCGCGGGACACCTCCGCACCAGGAGAAAACAGGGCGATATCGATCTTGCCGAAGTCGAAGTGCGCGAGCTCGCGCACCGGCAGGGTGCTGCCCTTGTATTCGACTCTCTTGCCGACCGAGCGGTTGCTGGCGAGCAGATGGAGCTCGGATACGGGGAAGTTGCGTTCCTCGAGCACCTTCACCAGGGTCTCACCGACGAGACCCGTGGCTCCGACGATGGCGACTCTGAAATCTTTGCTCATTGGCGCGTGATGTCCGGTGTTGAGGACCTGACGTCGGCGTTCTGGGCGCGCTGACGCAGGTAGTGGTCCATGAGCACAATGGCCAGCATGGCCTCCGCGATGGGAGTTGCCCGCAGGCCGACGCAGGGGTCATGACGCCCGGTGGTCACGACCTCGGTCGGATTGCCGGCTACGTCGATGGTGTTGCCTGGCACCTGGATGCTGGAAGTCGGCTTCAGCGCCATATGGGCCACAATATCCTGCCCCGATGAGATGCCGCCCAGCACGCCGCCGGCGTTGTTGCTCCTGAAGCCGGACGGGGTGAGCTCGTCGCGATGCTGGCTGCCGAGCTGCTGGACCGAATGGCTGCCAGCGCCGATTTCAACGGCTTTCACCGCGTTGATGCTCATCAGTGCGTGAGCGATGTCGGCATCCAGCCGATCGAACACCGGCTCGCCCAGCCCGGGTGGTAAGCCAGTCGCAATGACCGTCACCCGTGCGCCGATGGAATCGCCGTCGCTCCGCAACTTCCACAGCAGCGCCTCGAGTTCAGGGATGCGGGCCGGATCCGGGCAAAAGAACGGGTTCTGATAGGCGAACGCGGGATCCACCGCCTCGAGTGTCAGCGCGCCGATCTGGCTCAGGTAACCGTAGATGCGGACGTTCAGCCGGTTGCCGAGATACTTTCGGGCAATCGCGCCTGCCGCAACACGCATCACGGTCTCGCGTGCCGAGGATCTACCACCGCCGCGATAATCGCGGGTGCCGTACTTCTGCTGATAGGTGTAGTCCGCGTGACCCGGCCGAAAGCGGTCTTTGATCTTCTCGTAATCGCGCGAGCGCGCGTCAGTATTCTCGATGAGAATGCCGATCGGTGTTCCCGTCGTGTGCCCCTCGAAGACCCCCGACAGAATGCGCACCTCGTCGCCCTCGCGGCGCTGGCTCACAAAGTGCGAGGTGCCGGTGCGACGGCGATCGATGTCAGGCTGCAGGTCGGCCTCGCTGAGAGGCAGCCCTGGAGGACAACCGTCGACGATGCAGCCCAAGGCCGGCCCGTGGCTCTCGCCGAACGTCGTTACCGTGAACAGTTTGCCGATGGTATTGCCAGACATGTCTATTGCAGTTGTTCAGCGGTCAGCAGGAAAACACCGCCACCACCGCGTTCAAAGTCGAGCCACATGAAAGGGAGCTGGCGGAATGCCCGTCGCACGGCCGTCTCGGTGTTCCCCACCTCGACGACCAGCAGTCCTTGCGGCCGCAGATGTCGTCCTGCTTCCTGCAAAATGACCCGTACGGAGTCCAGGCCCGCGCGACCCGCAGCGAGCGCGATCCGCGGCTCGTGCCGATACTCGGCCGGCAGACTCTTCAGCTCGCGATCCCCCACGTACGGCGGGTTCGTAACAATAATATCGTAGCTTTCATTACTCAGTGCGCTGAAGTGATCCGACTTGAGCAACCGTAGGCGCCGGCCCAGCCGATGGCGACGTCCGTTGATGCGAGCGACCTCGAGCGCGGCGTCCGATATGTCGACGCCGTCAACGCGAGCACGGGGAAAAGCTTTCGCGCAAGCGATAGCGATGCATCCGGAGCCCGTACCGATGTCGAGCACGCGCCTCACTCGACCCGGATCGATCCAGGGAGCGAAGCGCCGCTCGATGAGCTCGGCGATGGGCGAACGTGGGATGAGCACGCGCGGATCCACTTTGAATGCGAGTCCGGCGAACCAGGTTTCGCCGGTAAGGTAGACCGCAGGCACCCTTTTTTCGATACGCCGCGTGATGAGATCGCGCACGCGCCGCTGGGCATCCGTCGCGACCTGCTTTGCATAGACCGATGCGCCCGCGTCATGCGAAAGCCCCAGCGCATGGAACACGAGCGCCGCTGATTCGTCGAAGGCGTTATCGGTCCCATGACCGAAGAAGACCTCGGCGCGGCGCAGCCTGCGGGCACCACGCTCGATGAGTGTACGGACCGAAACGGGTTGCAAGCGCACCGCCCCGGGACGCTTACGTCGTATGGCGCTGCCGGCCCTGTGGAATAATTCGCTCATGACGACTCGACGTACCTGGTGGATCCTAGGCGTGGCTGCCCTGTGCGCCGCGCTTGCAGGCTTTTGGCTAGCCCGCGAACTTGACAGCTCAGGCCCCGAGCTTGCAAGCGGCACCTGGCTGCCGCGGCCCAAGCCGATTGCAGACTTTCATTTGATCGATAACTTCGGCAAGCCGTTCACGCTGCGCGATCTGCAAGGCAAGCCGACCCTGGTGTTCTTCGGCTTCACCCGCTGCCCGGATGTGTGCCCCACCACCTTGCTGAAGCTGGCGCAGGCGAAAAAGACCGCTGCGATTTCAGGTCTGCGCGTGGTGTTCGTCACTGTCGACCCGGCGCGCGACACACCGTCCGCCGTCGGGCTTTATGTGCACGCCTTCGACCCTGACTTCATCGGCCTCACCGGCGATGAGAAATCCATCAACCGGCTGGCGGCGGATTTTGGCGTCGCCGTCAGCAAGGTCGATCTGCCGGGCGGGGACTATACGATGGATCACTCGGCGGTCGTGTTTTTGCTCAACAACCAGGGGCAGGTCGCCGGGATTTTCACGCCACCTTTCGACATTCCCCGGCTCGCGGCGGATTTAGATCGTGCAGCCCCCTACCTACCCAAGTCCTGAGGCGCGCGACATGAGTGTCCCGCCGTTGCCGTCGCTGCGCGACCGGCTGT
Source organism: Steroidobacteraceae bacterium (assembly GCA_036270175.1). Lineage (GTDB taxonomy): Bacteria > Pseudomonadota > Gammaproteobacteria > Steroidobacterales > Steroidobacteraceae > 13-2-20CM-66-19. The sequence goes on from DATBCZ010000022.1 coordinate 15,445, forward strand.
TCGTAGCAATGCAGCACGCGCTGCCGCAACACTTTCTGTCGCGCATCGTGCTGCGCGTGACCCGCATTCGCCTGCGGCCGGTGAAGAATCTGCTGATCCGGAGCTTCCTGCGCCGCTTCAAAGTCAACATGAGCGAGGCCGCGCAGCCGAACCCGCTGCAATATCCGAGCTTCAACGCGTTTTTCACCCGGGCGCTGCGACACGGCGCACGAGCGACTGACATCGACCCCGGCGCGCTCGTGTCACCCGTGGATGGCACCGTCAGCCAGATCGGCCGGCTCGACGGCTCGAAACTGCTGCAGGCGAAGGGACACGACTACACGCTCGAAGCGCTTCTCGATGGAGCACCGGAGTGGGCACAACGCTTTACCGGCGGAGCGTTTGCGACGCTCTATCTGGCACCCTACAACTATCACCGCATCCACATGCCGGTCGCCGGCACCCTGCGCGCGGCGTGGTTCGTTCCGGGCAACCTGTTTAGCGTCAATGCCGTGACGGCTGCGGCCGTGCCAGGCTTGTTCGCGAAGAATGAGCGGGTAGTCTGCGTATTCGAGGATGGCCCCCGCGCCTTTGCCATGGTGCTCGTCGGAGCCCTGTTCGTCGGCAGCATCGCTACGGTCTGGCACGGCGACGTCGCGCCGCGCAGCCCACACCAACGATTTGACTTACCGCTCGACACGAGCCGCTCGCCCCTCAAACTCAGCAAGGGCGCGGAGATGGGACGGTTCAACATGGGCTCGACGGTCATCCTGTTGACGCCCCCTGACCTGGTGAACTGGCTGCCGAAGTTTGCGACGGGTAGCCGCGTCGAGGTGGGACAGATGTTGGCGAGACTGCCGTGAGTGCCCCCGCTGGGGGTTCCCTCGCCAGCCGCTCGGTCGCCGGGTGGCGCCCGACCGCCTCCCGCGCGATGCTCGAGCAACGCGCCGTTCTCCTGGCACGCGCGCGCCGTTTTTTTGCCGACGGCGGGGTGCTGGAGGTGGACACGCCCATGGTGGTGAATGCGCCCGTTTCAGACGTGAACATTCATTCCGCGCTGGTGGATCTGGGGGCGCCATTGACTGGCGCCGGGCAACGGGTACCTGCGGGGACCGCAGAGGCGCGGCGTCCGTTCTTCCTCCACACGTCGCCCGAGTACGCGATGAAACGCCTGCTCGCCGCGGGCAGCGGCGATATCTACCAGATCTGTCACGTCGTGCGCGGCTTCGAGCGCGGCCGGTTTCATAACGCCGAATTCACGCTGGTGGAGTGGTATCGCCTCGGCTTTACCCTTGACGATCTCATGAGTGAAGTCGACGCGTTGGTCAGAGCGCTGCTGGGGCCCGTGGCCAGTGGGCATGCCAGTGAGCGCATCACTTATCGCGCGGCGTTCCTTAGGGAGTTGCAACTCGATCCGTTCACGGCGAGTCCGGCTGAGTTGGGACAGGCGGCCGGGAAGTTTGGATTCGCCGGGGTCGATTCAAAGCGCGACGAGTTGCTCGACTTTCTCATGGGCGCCGTCGTCGGGCCGCGTCTTGGCGCCAACGCGCTGACCTTCGTCCACGGTTACCCCGCGACCCAGGCCGCACTGGCTCGCCTCGATCCCCAGGACCCGCGCGCCGCGCTGCGTTTCGAGCTCTATTGCGAAGGCGTTGAGCTGGCCAACGGGTTCGACGAACTGGCCTCCGCTACGGAGCAACGTGCCCGCTTCACGCACGACATTGCGGAGCGCCGCCGCATGGGACTGCCGGCCTTTCCCCCCGACGAATTCCTGCTCGCCGCGTTGGAAGCGGGTCTGCCTGAAAGTTCTGGTGTTGCGTTGGGTTTCGACCGCACGCTAATGCTGGCCACCGGCGCGAAAACCATTGACGAGGTTTTGCCTTTTCCGACCGAGCGGGCCTGACTCGGCAAACGGCCTGAGAGACCGGGAGCCTCGGCGGCCGCGGTAGCCGCGCGGGGGGCCCCGGACAGGCTCCTAGCGCCCTTCGGCCTTGAGCACCACCTGCTCGGGCTCGTTGACAAAATATCCCTGGATGTACTGAACACCCACCTGCCACAACACCGCCATGGTGTTGGCATCCTCAACACGTTCCCCGATGGTCTGGATGAGCCTCTTGGTAGCGCCCTCCACCAACGTCCGCACCCGCTGCTGCAACAGTGGGTCTCTGGTGAGACCTTGCACCAGCGCCCCATCGATCTTCACGAAGTCCAGGGGCACGGAGTCCAGCAATCCCTGGCTGTCCCGTCCCGACCCAAAGCCGTCCAGGGCGAACCTGAAGCCTTTCTGCCGCAGCGCCCCGGCAAGCGCCTTGACCTGCGTGACATAGCTGGAAGCCACCTCTTCCGTGACCTGAAAGCACAGCCGCTGCGGCTCGGCCCGGCTGGAGCGCACGTGATTCTCGAGCCAGTCGAGAAACGATCCGTCTTTCGCAGTGTCCTTCGACAGCCGCACGAACAAACATCCCGGCCGGCGTTGCGCGGCAAATGACAGCGACGCTCCCACGACCCACCGGTCGATGTTCTTCAACAGATCGTTACGCTCGGCGGCCGCCATGAATTCCGCCGGCAACACTTCCTTACCCTGCGTGTCGACCATGCGCACCAGGACGTCGAACATCACGGGATCGTCGCCCTGCAGGCTGGCGACCGGCTGTTGCACGAGCCGGAAGCGGTTCTCCATGAGAGCCGCCTTGATGTGCTTCACCCAGATCTTGTCGTACGACTGCACCCGGTTGTCATTGTCAGCACGATCCGACGTAACAGTCTGATTCCCGCCCCGCCCGATACCCTTGCGACAGGCTTCGATCGCATCGGCGATCACCGCGTCGAGGTTCGCCTGCGCCGGCACGACGGATAACCCCACCGTGCAGGTCAGCGAGATCGCCTTGTCCTTGATGCGAATAACGTGCTTCTGGACGCGCGCAATGAATTGTTCGCCCCAGGCCTCGATGTCGTGCTCGTTGCCCCGCTCGAGCAGTACGAGAAACCGCACTCCCCCGAACCGTCCCACGACCTCCTTCGGGTTGAGCGTCTCCTTCAGCAACTTCGCGAACTCGGTCAGCACATCGTCGCTGGCAGTCACACCCACATCGCGCTCGATGGTCGAGAACTTATCGAGTTTGATCAGGGCGATACAGCGCATACCGCCTGCCACGGCACTGCCGAGTCGCTCCGTCACCGCGACAATCAGCTCGCGTCGACGCAACAGTCCGGTGGTCGAATCGGAGCGCACTACATCCGACAGTTCCTCGACGAGTTTCGCCTCATCCCGCGGCTTCGACGGCAGCACCAGCCGGATGGAGGGCTCGCCCTCATGCTCACCGAGCGCCAGCACGACCTCGACAGGCAGCCTCGAGCCATCGCCGAGGATGGCGTTGACCTTGAGCGTGTGGTCGTTCCAGCGGCCTTGCAAGCACGCGGCCAACGCGCCACGCAGTGCGGGCTGCGTCGCCTCGTCGAACAGGTCCATGACGGGGTGACCCAGCAGTCCTTCCTCCACGCCGAAAAGCTCGACCCACGCGGGGTTGGCATCAACGACAATGCCTTCCTGGATTTGCACGATCGCGTCATTCGAGCGCTCCAGAACGGTTTCGAGTTGACTTCGCGCATCGTGCGCGGACTTCAAAGTGGTGTTGAGCGCGCGTTCGAGACGGAAGGCGCGCAACTCCCGCAGCATCACGGCCTGCAGCCGCACTGGGTTCGACAAAGTCACCGCGTCGCGCGCACCTGCTGTCATCGCCGCGGCAATGCGCGCCTCATCGACCGCCTCGGCCAGCAGGACTACCGGCACGGTCGGCGCAGCCTGGTCCCGAATGTTGATAATTGAAGGCAGCTCATCGTTCGGACCGACATGCACCAACAGCTCGGGACTGACCTTGGTAATGGCCTCCCCGAGATCGCGCAAAGAGGCGACCCAAGTACAGTGAACCGGATGACCCGCGCGCCGCAGAATGCTGTTGATCGCCTCGACGGGATCACGCGCGGAGCTCATCACGATGAGAGGAACCGCGTTCTGCTCTGTCAAAACGGACTCCAAAACGACGGTAACAGGTGACGTAATCCTAGCACCCAACGCTGCTGCCCTCCTTGCGCCGTCTCTCAATTGGCGAGTCCCGGGAGACCGGAACTACCGGAAACTACTCGGGAAATTGCGGGGAGAGGGTCACCTTGGCCGGGGCTCCGTAGATCTCCCGGACCAGCCGGGGCACGAGATAACCCGGTAGCCGAGTTGCGAGCGCGCCGGCTATGAGCCGCGCCTCCGGTTCCGGAATCTCAAAGTGCGCGGCTCCGCGCACCCGATCCAGCACGTGAAGGTAGTACGGCAACACTCCAACGTCGAATAGCCTGCGGGACAGCGCAGCAAGCACGTCCGCGTCATCGTTTACGCCACGAAGGAGTACCGACTGGTTGAGGAGCGTCACTCCGCTCGCACGCAACTTTTCGCATGCGGCCCGGACGTCCGAATCGATCTCATTCGGGTGGTTTGCGTGAAGCACGAACACCGTAGATAAACTTACGGAGCGCAACCAACCGACAAGACCATCGTCGACGCGCGACGGCAAAACAATGGGTTGCCGGGTATGCACGCGCAATCGGCGCACATGCGGGATGGTGGCCAAGGCATCTGTCAGGCTCTTCAAGCGAGCGTCGCTCAAGGAGAGTGGGTCACCGCCGCTGAGAATCACTTCCTCTAGCGAGCTGTCCCGCGCAATCTCAGACAGAGCGGCACTCCAGCGCGGGGCATCGCTCGTTTGCTCGGAATAGGGAAATTCGCGTCGAAAGCAGTAGCGGCAGTGCACTGCGCAGGCTGAGGTCGTGATGATCAGAGCCCGGCCCCGGTACTTTTGGAGCAGACCCGGGGCACGCAAGGCCGCGTGCTCCCCCAAGGGGTCTGGCACGTAGTCTTCGACGTCCTCGAGCTCACGCGCTATCGGCAGAATCTGACGCAACAACGGGTCGTCTGGATCACGGGCCCGCATCCGGGACACGTAGCTGCGGGGAACACGCACCCGAAACGACGCGGCGGCTGCCTGAGCGGGCTGTAAGAGACCCGGATCGAGGCCGAGCGCGGCGACGAGGTCGTCCGCGCTCGCAATCGCGTCGGCCATTTCCGCTTGCCAGCGCGTCGGCTGGCCGGCGGGGCGCGAACCGGGGGTTTCTCGGTCGTGCTGGCGGGTGGGGGGTGATGCCGTTATCATACGCGGCCCTTTTGTGGGCCGCGCATTCTGCAGCCCCAGCCGTGAGAAAGAAATGGCCAGTTACACTACAAGCGAGATTCGTTCGGGCATGAAGCTTCTGCTCGATGCGGAGCCCTACGCCGTCATCGACAACGAGTTCGTCAAGCCCGGCAAGGGGCAGGCGTTCAACCGCATCAAAGTTCGCAATCTCAAAACCGGCCGCACGATTGAGCGCACTTTTCGTTCGGGTGAGTCGATCGAAGCCGCGGACGTCGTGGACATGGAAATGCAGTACCTCTACCAGGAAGGGGACTTCTGGAATTTCATGGTGCCGGATAACTTCGAGCAGTACACCGCCGGCAAGGCCGCCGTGGGCGACCAGGCGCAGTGGCTGAAAGACGGGATCATCTGCATCGTGACTCTTTGGAATGGCGAGCCGCTGCTGGTGATGCCGCCGGCGCACATCGACCTGAAGGTCGTCGAGACCGACCCCGGTCTGCGCGGCGATACGGCGACGGGTGGCCAGAAGCCGGCGAAGCTCGAAACCGGCGCCGTGGTGCGCGTACCGCTGTTCATCAACGAAGGCGAAATTCTGCGTATCGACACGCGTAGCGGCGAGTACGTTTCGCGCGCGAAGCAGTAGGACTAAGACGCTGGCGCGCCCGCCAACCTCACGCGGCGGGCGCGCCAAATTCCATCGCCCGCGTAGATCAGTAACGCCAGCCAGATGAGCACGAAGCCAAGCGCCCGCGCGCCCTCGAACGGCTCGTGATACAGGAAAATCCCCGACAGTAGCTGCAGGCTCGGCGCGATATAAAGCATGAGCCCGAGCGTCGAGTACGGGATCACGCGTGCTGCGAAGGCGAACAAAAACAACGGTACCGCCGTCATCGGGCCGCATCCGACGAGTAATGCGTCGACGGCCAGGCTCGAATGACCGAACACGCCGGTACCCGTCACCTCACACCAGACGAGATAACCTGTCGCCAGCGGCATCAGCAGCAACGTCTCGACAGCGAGCCCTTGCAGAGACTCGACGTGCATGATCTTCCGCAAAAAGCCGTAGAGCGAAAAGCTCGCAGCGATGATGAGCGCGATCCAGGGTAGCACTCCCGTAGACACGCTAACGTAAACCACGGCCAACGCGGCTATACCGACGGACGTCCACTGCATGACGTTCAGCCGCTCGCGTAGAACGATAACACCTAACAGGACGTTGACGAGCGGACTGATGAAGTAGCCCAGGCTCGTCTCGACGACACGCCCGTGCCCTACTCCCCACACGTACGCCACCCAGTTGATGGTGATCAGCAACGCCGAGATCGCCAGTCGACCCACGAGCGCGCGGTCGCCGAACAACTTGCGCAAACTTCCGACATCCCCGCGGACCACGAGCCAGATCAGACAGACCACGCACGCCCAGGCGACGCGATGAGCGATGATCTGCATCGACGGAACGTGGTAGATGGGCTTGAGGTAGAACGGGAAAGCGCCCCAGATGACGAAGGATGCGAGGGCGGCTAGCAGGCCCTCGGCGAAAACGATGGGCTTGACTGCGCCGGCGCCGGAAGACGCGAGGTCGGTCGCTCCCGCCGCAGCGTGGCCGCCGACACCCGAGTACGCAGGGTCGCCTATTCGGCCCGCACCGGCTTGGCCGCCAGGGGGCATGTGCGCACTCTCGGGCATGCTCTAACCGATGTCCTCGAGGCAGACGCTTTCCATGAAGAGCGCCGCGAGCCGCTCCAGCCCACGCGCGTCACCGTCGTTGAAGCGACCAACGTTCGGGCTATCGAGATCCAATACGCCCAACACCTTACCATCCGCGATCAGTGGGATCACGACCTCCGACTGCGAGGCGGCATCACACGCGATGTGGCCGGGGAAGGCGTGAACGTCAGGCACAACGATCGTCCGTCGCTCGAGCGCAGCCGTGCCGCAGACTCCTTTCCCGAGGGCAATACGCACGCACGCCGGCTTCCCCTGGAAGGGTCCCACGACCAGCTCGCCATCCTTCAGGAAGTAAAACCCCACCCAGTTGAGATCGGGCAACGCGTCGAAGATCAGCGCGGTCGTGTTCGCGGCGTTGGCCACGAAGTCGCTTTCGCCGCTGAGCAACCCGGCGAGCTCTTCCGCCAGGTGGGCGTAATCGCCCGCCTGGTCGCGAAAGTCGT